>CAIPID010000382.1 GCA_903865015.1 uncultured beta proteobacterium
AGTCGTCACATCATTGCGAATAAGGCGGATTATTACAAACTTCTTTTAGAAGTCACGACGGACCAAGCTTGGGAGCAGTGGATTTTATTCATGCTCAAAGCTGTTGAGGAAACTTCTCGGTGGACGACAGATAAGATTACCGCGATCAGAACGTTGTCAGACCATACGGCAGATTTTGTACGTAACAAACTACCTAAAATTTACACAAGAGAGTTGGTCGATGTAATTTTTGAGCAACCTTATTGCAGGATTTCAGATTTGGTAGAAAAAGGTATCGCAAAAAGGCAGTCAGCTTCACGCTATTTGAAGGAATTAGTTGGGGCTGGCGTATTAAATGAGCTGGGCGTAGGTAAAGAAAAGCTATTTATTCATCCAAAACTGATGAGGTTACTAAGTAGGGATGGCAATGAGTTTGTGCGTTATGAAATGGTTTAGAAGTTGAGTGTTTCCAATTGTAAAAAACGCCATCGTATCTTCACGAATAGAACATAATCTCGATAGTGCCTACACTTTTGTTCGTTGGTTAAGTTTTCATGAACTGAGATTAAAACAATTGAACAAAAGGTTTAGTGATGATTGAACGAGTAATCAGGCTTGAGGAAAAAATAATGAGCATTGACACGAGATTGGCATTGACCGAGCAAGATTTAAGGGCACTACATAAAAAAATAGATACACACTTTTATTGGGTGTTAGCTGCTTTTGGTGGCCTATATGCAAGCATGGCAGGCTTACTTGCTAAAGTATCTAATTGGATTTAGTGCTTGGCCCTACAGCGTTGCTTAGCTCTATGAGGTAATTTGCACAAATGTACTTTTCACTGAGGTACTTTTCACTGAGGTACTCTCCACGGATATAATTTTCACTCACCAAATAATTAGCGAGTCGTTTGTTCCGATTCATCCGGACAAACGACTCGCTTTTTTCATACAACACAGCAGAGCGACTTAGTCTCCGTAAATCTTGCCGTAGAGTACCCACTCTTTACCGTCGAATTTAGCGAGTTGCAAGCGTTCGATCGGATAAAAATCGTCTGGTCCGGTTTGTACGTTGATCCCAGGCAATAGCAAAGGCAGTTTCAGATCCTTGATACTGGCCGCTTGTTTCATGATATTTGCACGCGTCAAGTTGTTGCCAGCTTGTCTGAGCACGTATTCCATTGTTTGAGCATTCAGCAAGCCCTGCAGGTAGTAGGTATCAAGTGGATCAGCGTTTGGTAAATATTTCTTAAACCAAGCCTTATACTCGATCATCGCTTTGTCATCTTTCCATTGCGGATCGGTTGGTTCTTTAAAGAAGCCGCTCGTAATGATGTCCTTAGAGTTATCCAGCCCCGCAGGCACAAGTACCGCACCAGGTGAACTGGACACTTGGGTCATGTAGTGCACGGGTTTCCAATTGAGCTCAGCCAGCTTTTTGATTACTTGCGCGGCAAACTTAGGCGTCGAAAAGTTCATGATGACATCGGCACCGCTTGCCTTGAGTTTGACAATTTGGCTGTCAACCGTCGGGTCAGTGACCTCGAAGGATTCGCGGGCGATGATCATGTTTTTCTTGTCGCCTAAACCAGCCTCTACGCCTGCGACATAGTCCTTACCAAAGTCATCATTCTGGTAGATGATGGCAATTTTGGCATTAGGTTGATTGTCAAGAATCGCTTGCGCAAAAACTTTACCCTCGCTGAAGTAGTTGGTCTGAAAACCCATGGTCCAGGGGAAATTCTTTGGATCGCCCCATTTGGATGCACCGGTCTGAACAAACAACTGCGGGACTTTTTTCTGATTCATGTACTTGTGAATCGCGCTGTTCGTAGGCGTCCCGAGCGTTGCAAACATTAACAAAACTTTCTCTTGCTCGACGAGCTTACGGGCTTGTTCGAGTGTTTTGGGGGGCGAGTAGCCGTCATCTAGAGAGATGAAGTTGATCATACGGCCATTGATACCGCCTTCGTCATTGATTTTTTTGAACCATGCCGCTTGAGCTTTAGCATAAGAACCATAAGCCGAGGCAGGACCAGAGTAGGGTGAGGTATTACCAATCTTAATTTCTTTATCGGTCGCGCCGGGATCATAGGGTTGAGCCCAGGCGACTGAACTGCCAAGGGCCAATGCGGCCGTCAAAGCGATCGAGGATAAGCTTTTCAATCTTGTCATCACAGTTATCTCCTTTTTGTAATTCTCTTTAATATGCCCATGACACCATTCGGTGCGGCATAGGCAAACGCTAACAAAATCGCACCATAGACAGCCCAGGGTGCAGATTTCGAAAGTTCATCAGCGATATTTGGTACAAACTGAATAAACAGTGCACCAAAAATTGCACCATAAATGGATCCTAAACCACCCACCACAGCCCCGACTAGCAAGCTAATCGATAAGAATGCAGGGAAACTATCAGGGGCAACGAATGAGACTGCCAGAGCGCTTAATGCACCTGCAACTCCCGTGAAAGCGGCTGATACGCCGAAAGTAGCGGTTTTCAAAAAGGTTAAGTTCACCCCAAGTGCTGCTGCGGCAACTGGCTGATCTCGCACAGCAACAATCGCGCGCCCGATCCGACCATTCAACAGATTGTGCGCTAGCCAGAATAGTAGAATCGCAATCAGCAAAATGACAAAGTAGAGCCAGCGATCCTCACTCAGCTCAGTACCGAAAAAGCTAACCGTGAATGGGGCTTCAGGTTTATCGAGAGTTAAGCCCTGCACACCGCCCGTCCACTTTTCTATCGCTTTATGTTTGAGTAGTTGCGGAGTCGCAATAGCCAGTGCAAATGTCGCAAGTGCCAGATAGTGCCCCGCTAGCCTGAGAGCGGGAAAGCCCACTAGCACGCCCATCGCAAGACAGACAGCGCCCGCGATTGGCAAGGTTAAATAAGCGGACATGTTGAATTGCGTCATCAGGATTGCGGTGGTGTACGCACCGACAGCATAAAATGCGCCATGTCCTAAAGAAATCTGCCCACCAAAGCCGGTCAAAATGTTCAGCCCAAGAATAGCTATGGCATAAATCAGCACCTGACTAAATTGAGAGACCCTGAAGTCTTCTACGAAAAAGGGCAGCAAAATGAGCAGAATCAGTCCAATTGGATAACCGAGCTTTTTAACGAGAGTTTGCATGGCCGCTCTTTTAAACGCGTGAGAAGATCGGCTTGCCAAACAAGCCATAGGGTCTAAAGATCAAGATGGTCACAATTAGTATCAGCGCCATGGTCAGCTTTAAGTCACTCCCAATCACGTAAGCGCCCAGCAGGTTTTCTAGCACACCTAAAATTACCCCACCCAGCACCGCACCCCAGGGATTATCAATGCCGCCTAGCAACGCGGCAGCGAATCCATAGAGCAAAATTCCAGCCATCATATTGGGATCAAGAAACACGATGGGGGCAATCATCATGCCAGCAACGGCACCAATCAAAGCAGCCATGCCCCATCCTAACGCCAGCATCCACGAGACTTTAATCCCGACCAGACGCGCTGACTCGGGGTTGAATGCCGCAGCACGCATGGCAAGACCTAAGGGCGTGAAGCGGAAGAATGAAAATACGGAGGCCAACACGATCAATGTGACGGCGATGGAACCAATCTGATGGCCAGAAAAGTATTTAGGCAAGAACATGCCTTCGACAGGGAAAGGGCTGGGAAAGGCTTTGATCGTGTAGTCAAAAATCCAGCCAGAGATTGAATTAAAGATTACGAGCAGACCGATAAACACAATCACATTCGTCAAGACGGGGGCTTTCTCAACGGGTTTGAGAAAGATGCGCTGAATCATCACGCCCATCACAAACGACACCACGACCGTGATTAAAAAAGCGGACCAGTAAGGTACGCCGCGTTGAATCAAGGCCCAGGCTATAAAGGTTGAAAATGTCGCCATTTCACCCTGTGCGAAATTGATGTGATGCGTCGACTGGTGGATCATCACCAAGGCCAGACCAATGGCTGCATAAATGCCGCCATTGGCGAGCCCCGCCGATATTTGTTGTAGTAAAGAGTCCATGCGTGCTCCGCAATCCAACCGGTGGATCAGTAACCTAAATAGATGCGACGAATCGACTCGTCTGCTTTGATATCCGCCGAGGATCCTGACAAGACGATCTTGCCTGTTTCCAATAAATAAGCTTGATCGGCAACGCTCAGTGCTAAGTTTGCATTTTGTTCGACGAGCAACATGCTGACTTTGTCTTCTTGATTGATCTGCCGCATGATGTCGAAAATTTCTCGAACGATGAGAGGAGCTAAACCGAAGGAGGGCTCGTCGAGTAAAAGCAAGCTCGGTCTCAACATCAAGGCACGACTGATGGCAAGCATTTGCTGTTCACCGCCAGATAAAGTGCCTGCTTGTTGGCGATAGCGTTCTTTAAGTCGCGGAAACCTTTGATACATTTGTTCAAGGTCCGCAGCGACTGCATCCCGGTCTTTACGGGTGTATGCACCCAGACGCAAGTTTTCTTCGACAGTTAATTGCGTAAAGGTACCCCGGCCGTCCGGTACATGCGCAATACCAGCCGTCACGATGGCCTCGGTTGGGCGACCATCAATCCGGTTGCCCAGAAAGGTCAACGATCCGGAGGTCTTGACGGTCTGACAGACCGCTCGTAAGGTGGTTGTTTTACCTGCGCCATTGGCGCCTAGAATCGTCGTGATGCCACCCACTTCAAGGTTGAAATTTAAATCAAACAGAACTTGATTCGGCCCATACCAGGCACATAGGTTATCGGCTTCAAGCAGCTTCACGGTCGCCGTCTCCTAGGTATGCGCGGATCACTTCCGGATGTTGCTGGATTTGTTCCGGAGTTCCTTCAGCGATCTTTTTTCCAAAATTCAAAACAACGATCCAGTCCGATACTGCCATGACCAGATTCATATGGTGTTCGACAAGTAGGACGGTAATACCCATGTCGTCCCTGACTGAGCGAATAAAGATGCCTAGATCGTTCATTTCGGTGTGGTTCAGGCCGGCTGCAGGCTCATCGAGCAACAACATTTTTGGTTTTGCGGCTAAAGCACGTGCGAAC
>CAIPID010000383.1 GCA_903865015.1 uncultured beta proteobacterium
CAGGAAATACCAGGTATCGCCACCGGCCTTAACCACTGCGGCTGCTGTCCCTACTGACATGGCATACGTGTCATACGTCCAGTGAACCGTGTAAGGGGAGCAACTCTTGCCAGTGAGGTCAGACGTAGCCGCGCTCGTCACCATCACTACTTTTTTCTTTTCTTCACCTACTTTACTGACCGCTAAAGCAATCGCTGATGTAGGCATATCAGTGACCATGTCGACACCATCGACATCAAACCACTGTCGCGCTTTGCTGGAGGCGACATCGACTTTATTTTGTGTATCGACTGAAAGTAGTTCAATTGGTTTGCCTAAGACAGATCCGCCGAAATCCTCAACAGCCATACGCGCGGCATCTAGCAGACCTTTGCCACCAATCGCGGAATAAATTGAGCTCATATCCGCCAACACACCGATTTTGACCGGATCAGAAGATGTTTGCGCATGCACTACGTTCATGCCAATCGACATCATGGCAACAGTCACAGCAAGAGATAGTTTTTTCATATTGGCTCCTGATTATTTTTAATAATTAAATTTTTAAATCCGTGATCAATCTAATTTCACATTTCCATCCTTGATCACTCTCGCCCAATAGGTTGTTTCGTCTGCCATCCACTTACGCAATTCGGCTGGGGAGCGCGTATCGGGATCAGAACCCAGATCAGCAAACTGTTTTCGCATATCGGGCTGACTGAGTATCGTATTTATTTCATTGTGAATTTTTTGAATAATTGCAGGTGGTGTAGCCGTGGGTGCCATCATTCCTTGAAATGAACCCGTTACATAACCAGGTAAACGCTCAGCAAGCGTCAGTGTGTCCGGGATAGGACCAAAACGTTTGGGGCTGGCGACAGCGAGAAGTTTGAAATTACCGCTCCTAACCATGGGGTACGTCGCCAGATAACTATTCATGGTCGCGTCGATCTGCCCGCCCGCCAGATCTGTCATCGCCTGGGCGCCGCCCTTATAACCAACGAAGTTGATTGAAAGACCTTGTTTTTGTGCGAGCAGGACACCAGCCAAATGCGGCGCTGCGCCCAGGGGAGCTCCAAAATTAATCGGGTCTTTTTGTTTCTTGGCATACGCAACAAACTCATCGTACGTATTGACGGGCAGCTTGTTGGCGACCACCAAAATATGTGGAGAGTATGCGATGACCGAGACAGGTGTCAGATCTTTGCTGGGACTGTAGGTCAGATTAGGCATCATCGTTGGTGCCTGGGTTAATGCACTCAAATCGACGACCAGCAAGGTATAGCCATCGGGTTCAGACTTTGCAACCATCGCGGCACCAATCTGCGCATTGCCACCGGGCTTGTTTTCAACTACGACGGATTGACCCCAGCTTTCGGTTAGTTTTTTGCCGAGAATTCTAGATAAAACATCCGAGGCACCGCCGGCAGCAAAAGGAACAATGATACGAATTGGTTTGTTTGGATAGTTTGCAGCCGCATCTTGAGCATGCACCGTCCCCATCGAACCAGCAACTGCGCCCAGCATTGCACATGCCAACCACTTCAAGCCCATTCTTTTAGCCCGAAACAATTTTGAAATGGAGGTACTTTTTTCTGTTTGAATAATCGTCATGCTGTCTCGTCCTGGATTCGGACGTCTTGCATGACGTCCTTATTATGATTTGTTTAGGATACTGTCATTCACGCTGAAAGTCTTTGCACATTGCCGCAATAGCGCTAAAGTCGCCTCATACAAGGGAAAACCTGAGTCTGAGCAGAAGACGAGAAACACTCATCTAGAATTTTTCCTTGATGCGTTGACTGGGGAGGTAGCACCAATCG
>CAIPID010000384.1 GCA_903865015.1 uncultured beta proteobacterium
AACCGACTGGACTTCTTCACGCGAGGCATTTACAAACAGCGCAACGGTACTGACAAATGCAGGAATATTCGCACACAATTCACCTGCCTGAGTAGGTGAAACATAGCGCTTACTCGGGGGATAAAAGACAAATCCCAGAGCATCGACGCCTAGACTCAACGCAACATTAATATCCTCTGCGCGCGTAAAGCCGCAAATTTTTATGCGGGTCCGGCCAGATAATGCTGCGGTTGTGACGGGTGTGTCGAGTGAAGTATTCATATGCAACTAAGCAAAAAATGTGTTTGAAATTTCAGGAAAATCAAAACCTGGATATTTGACTGCAGTGAGATACAAACCATCAGGGGAAAAAGTTGGTGCGCCCTGCGTGCGATCACGTACCGAAATTAAATGCTCAGTGTAGGAAACCGGTTCGCGACCCTGCCCGATCTGAATGAGTGCGCCAAGAATATTTCTGACCATGTGGTGCAAAAAAGCATTGGCGCGCAAAGTCACAAAAATGAGATCCCCTTTACGTACCACATCGATCGCATGCATTGTCCTGACAGGCGATTTGGCCTGGCACTGCGAGGATCTAAAACTACTGAAATCATGCTCACCAAGCAAAGAGCGGGTCGCCTCAATCATAGATTCTAAATCAAGTACCTGGAATACCCATCCAGCACGACCATCCCACATGGGCTGCCGAACGCGAGTATTGAGAATGATATAGGTATAAGTACGCTCAGTTGCACTAAAACGAGCATGAAAATCATCGCTCACATTTTGTGCCCACTGTATAGATATCGATGCGGGCATGTGCGCATTAACGCCCCGCACCCACGACTGCTCTGTTCGCTCAATCGTTGTATCGAGGTGAACAACCTGACCTAAGCCATGAACACCGGTATCCGTGCGACCAGCACAGACAGTCGAAGTCGGTACTGTAAGAAATTCAGCAATTGCGCGCTCTAGCGTGTCTTGAACGGTCTGCCCATGAGGCTGAGTTTGCCAGCCCTGCCAGGGTCGGCCATCGTAAGAGATGCCCAGCGCAATTCGTGCCATTAGAGAGGTTTACGAATAAGTGGCTCAGTCTTATTGATAGGCGCTGTATCGTCATCCAGATCAAGGCTGATTGACTGTAACTTTTTATCAAAAGCGGACTGGATGACAGGATTGACTTGCATCACCGTATCCAAATCCTCAGCGTCATCGTCCCGACGCACGCCTGCCCTGCGAAGCATCCACGCAATCACTAGTGCTGACAGGGCAATCAATGCCGTCAATGTTGCAAAAATGTTTTTAGCCAGAAAACCTGATAGCTCATTCCAGACGTTTGAATTTGACTGTTGCGCTTCACTTGAAGCGGAGTCTTTGGAGGCTGTTATGGCCACAGGTGGTGTTTGCTCTGTCACGGATGCCGCAACGGAGGTCGTTGCTGCCGATGGAGCGGAAATATCTAAAGGCAAAGCTGCAACAGGTGAGCTTTCAGTGGAAACGTCGCCAATCGAATCTTTTAATTGTTTGACGTTTTGTTGTAACGCTTGAATGCGCGACTGTAGTTCTTCGATTTCTTTGGCTGCAGACACTTTTGCGTCCGCACGCTGATCACTCGAATTAGGCGCACTGAGTTTTAACTGATCAGTTGCCTCGGTTGCTGTCTCTTGAGGAGTCGCGACGGAGACAATGCCGCTTTGTGTAGCCGCTCCAGATACCAATGGTGTATTACGCCCATTCGCTGCGGAGCGACGCTGAGTAAAGGCGGTCAAATGTTTTTGATAATTAGCGCGTGCAACGACTTTATCAATTGCTCTGATGGTATCTGCGTCAGGGATATTCAATACAGCGCCTGCTCGCAGTAAATTCATATTGCCAGCAATAAAAGCTTTGGGATTAGCGTCAAAGATTGCCTGCAGCATTTGATACATGTCGGCACCCGCCACTGCGTGACGCTGCGCAATACCGAATAAGGTGTCGCCCGCGCTCACACGCATTGCCGCTTGCGTCCCAGACTTACCTACACTCTTTAATTCGGCGGGCAATAGCACCAGATAACTGGATTGAATCTGAGATGCACCCGTAGCGGTCGTGACCTCCAACAAAATATCTACAGGAGACTGCGATGCCTGCTGATTCGAGGAGATCACCACTTCTCGAGAGTCCGCGGTCAGACCTGGTTTAAGAGCAACCGATAAACTGTCAATCGATACAGGAGGTGTAAGGCCCGCCTGAGACCACAGAGGCGCAGGCGCGACTTTTACCTGTAAAACTTGCTGATCCTGAGCATTGAGCTCCAGCAGTGGCAAACTAATCTGAAGTGGCTGACCAGGCGCAGACGTCACACGTCCATGATCTGCTTTGGCAGCAAGCGCATGGCCGCTTAAAAACAAGGGTAAAACAAGTACCGTCAATCTTGCTGCTTGTTGAAACTTGCGTTTCGTGAATGAATTTAAATCTCTACGCATCTCAGCTACCTTTGACGGAATATGAATTACAGTTCACCCAGGGCAATACGCAGCATACGGCGTAAAGGCTCGGCAGCACCCCAAAGCAACTGATCACCAACGGTAAAGGCGCCGAGGTATGCGGGACCCATTGAAAGCTTGCGCATGCGGCCAACAGGAATATCAAGCGTACCCGTTACAGAGACAGGGGACAAATGCTTGAGGGTTTCCTCTTTGTTGTTAGGAACAACCTTTGACCAGGTCGTACCTTGCGCAACAATATCCGTAATCTCATCGAGCGGCACATCGCGCTTGAGCTTAATAGTAAGTGCCTGACTATGACAACGCATTGCGCCTATCCGCACACAGAGGCCGTCGATCGGTGTGGGGGCTGTACCGAAGCCCTCGCCGCGTCCGAGAATTTTGTTTGTTTCAGCTTCGCCCTTCCATTCCTCACGCGACATACCGTTGCCGAGATCTTTATCGATCCAGGGAATCAGGTTGCCCGCGAGTGGAATACCAAACTGTTCAGTTGGTAACTGACCGCCCTGCTGAACAGCCAGCACACCGCGATCGATCTCAAGTATGGCCGAGGCAGGATCATCAAGCTTTGACTTAACGGCCGCGTTAATTAAACCAAACTGGTTCAGTAATTCGCGCATGTGTTGCGCTCCACCACCAGAGGCAGCCTGATAGGTCATGCTCGTCATCCACTCAACGAGATCTTGATTAAACAGACCGGACAAACCAATCAGCATGCAGCTCACCGTGCAATTGCCACCAATGAAGTTACGCACACCACGCTTGAGCGCAGCATCAATCACCGGGCGATTGACGGGATCAAGCACGATGATGGCATCGTCTTTCATACGCAACGTCGAGGCGGCGTCAATCCACATGCCTGTCCAGCCTGCTGCACGCAGTTTAGGATATACCTCTGTCGTGTAATCACCACCTTGAGCGGTCACAATGATAGGTAGCTTTTTAAGGGATTCGATGTCAAAGGCATTTTGCAATGCCGTCGCACCTGCCCACTCCGGAGCTTTTCCGCCAGCATTACTGGTGGAAAAAAATACCGGATTAATCAAAGCAAAATCACCCTCGTCGCGCATGCGTTGCATGAGCACCGAGCCGACCATGCCGCGCCAGCCTACCAAACCAACAGATTGTTTCATCTCAACACCAAAAATTCTAACGTTAACGTGCACTTACAAAAGCGCTTACAACCAACTTACAAATAATTTCTTAGGTTTTATTTTAACGCTTTTAATACGGCATCACCCATCGCGGCAGTACCAACCTTGGTTGTACCTTCTTCGTAAATGTCACCCGTTCGCAAACCTTGCTTCAAAACGGTTTGCACGGCCTGCTCAATGCGATCAGCGTGTGCAGCGTGATTGAGTGAGTA
Organism: uncultured beta proteobacterium; assembly: GCA_903865015.1. GTDB lineage: Bacteria > Pseudomonadota > Gammaproteobacteria > Burkholderiales > Burkholderiaceae_B > Zwartia. The sequence goes on from CAIPID010000384.1 coordinate 3,832, forward strand.
CCGCAACATCATGGCTGCAGACAAAATCGTAGCCAAAGGGTTTGCGATGCCCTGACCAGCAATATCGGGGGCCGAACCGTGGCTTGGCTCATACAAACCCTGACCGGAGGCATTAAGCGAGGCCGATGGCAACATGCCGATTGAGCCAGTCAGCATGGCGGCTTCGTCTGACAAGATATCACCAAAGAGGTTGCCCGTCACGATGACATCAAACTCGCGAGGTGCGCGCACCAATTGCATCGCCGCGTTATCAACATACATGTGAGAGAGTGCAACATCTGGATACTCTTTAGAGACTTCGATCACGATGTCGCGCCAGAGCTGTGAGGTCTCCAGCACGTTTGCCTTATCAACGCTGCACAATTTACCTTTACGCTTTTGCGCAGCCTGAAAGCCGATGTGTGCAATGCGGCGAATTTCAGGCTCGGCATAACGCATGGTGTCGAATCCCTCGCGCTGGCCTTTGAAAGGACCATCGGGTGCTTCGCGCACACCACGCGGCGTGCCAAAGTAGATATCGCCCGTCAACTCACGCAGGATCAGGATGTCCAGCCCGGATACGACTTCGGGCTTGAGTGATGAGGCATTCGCGAGCTCAGGGTAAAGAATTGCAGGACGCAAATTAGCAAACAATCCAAGTGCTTTGCGCAGACCCAAAATAGCTTGCTCAGGACGATGCTCACGTGGCAGCTTGTCGTATTTCCAGTCGCCGACTGCGCCAAACAGAATCGCATTGGATTCCTGCGCCAATTTTAATGTTGAAGGTGGTAAAGGATGGCCGTGCAAATCATACGCCGTACCGCCCACAGGGGCTTCGTTGATTTCGAGTGGCAAATCAAGCGCACGCAACACGCGTACGGCTTGTTCAATAATCTCTGAGCCAATACCGTCACCTGGTAATACTGCAATTTTTTGCGTCATGATTGTTATCCGTAAAACGTATTCTGTAATGTTTTGAAAAATTAAGCGCTATCAAAAGCGCTTGTCATTAAATGCAACAGGGCCGGATGACCGGCCCTGAAACAGGCATTAGCGTGTCAAGATGGGTTGCACATCCAACCAGGGATGACGCGCCAGACGCTCACTTTCAAACGCGCGGATTTTGTCCGCATGTAAAAGTGTCAGTCCGATTTCATCCAGACCGTTAAGCAGGCAGTACTTGCGATAGGGGGTGATGTCGAATTCCATCGCACGACCATCAGGCGCAATCACTACTTGCTTTTCGAGATCGATGGTGAGCTTGTAACCAACAAAGCCACGCACTTCATCAAAAATTCTAGCGATTTGCAACTCTGACAGTACGATTGGCAAAAAGCCAGTCTTGTAGCTGTTATTAAAAAAGATATCCGCAAACGATGGGGCGATCACAGCGCGAAAACCATACTGTGCCAAAGCCCAGGGCGCATGCTCACGACTCGAACCACAACCAAAGTTTTTACGACCTAACAAGATCGAAGCACCCTGGTAACGCGAATGGTTCAGGATGAAATCAGGATTCAATGGACGTTTTGAATTGTCCATGCCTGGTTCACCGTGATCCAGATAGCGGAGCTCGTCGAACAGGTTGGGACCAAAACCTGTGCGCTTGATCGATTTCAAAAACTGCTTTGGAATGATCAGGTCGGTGTCGACGTTTTCACGATCGAGTGGGGCAACGATGCCTTCATGTGTAGTGAATTTATCCATGATTCTTACCGGAAATTACGAACATCGACAAAATGACCAGCAATTGCAGCGGCGGCTGCCATGGCTGGGCTCACAAGATGAGTACGACCACCCTGCCCTTGACGACCTTCAAAGTTACGATTGGAGGTCGAGGCACAACGCTCCTCTGGTTCCAGGCGATCCGCATTCATCGCCAGACACATTGAGCAACCTGGCTCGCGCCACTCGAAACCTGCTTCGATGAAAATTTTGTCCAGGCCTTCGCGTTCGGCTTGGGCCTTAACCAGGCCTGAGCCCGGAACAACCAGCGCCTGACGAACATTACTCGCGACACGCTTGCCGCGTGCAACGACAGCCGCTGCACGTAAATCCTCGATACGCGAATTCGTACAGGAGCCGATAAATACGCGATCAATCTTGATGTCTTCGATCGCTGTATTGGGTTTAAGACCCATATACTCAAGCGCACGTTCCATACTGTTGCGCTTCATATCGTCTTTTTCGCGATCGGGATCAGGTACGCGACCTGTCACGGGCAACACCATCTCCGGTGAAGTACCCCAGGTCACCTGCGGCACAATCTGACGGGCATCGATTTCGACGACACGGTCAAAATGCGCGCCTTCGTCGGAGTGCAGGGTTTTCCAGTATGTCACGGCGGCATCCCACAACGCACCGCTCGGTGCGAAAGGACGGCCTTTGAAATACTCGATCGTCTTATCATCGACTGCAACCATGCCAGAGCGGGCACCTGCCTCGATCGACATATTGCACAAGGTCATACGGCCCTCGACTGACAAGCCACGGATGGTGCTGCCAGCAAATTCAATCGCCGTCCCCGTACCACCAGCCGTACCAATCACGCCAATCACATGCAGAATGACATCTTTGGCCGTGCAACCAGCAGGAAGCGTACCTTCGACGCGGACCAGCATGTTTTTATTCTTTTTGACCTGCAATGTTTGCGTGGCCATGGTGTGCTCGACTTCCGAGGTACCAATACCAAAGGCCAATGCACCGACCGCACCGTGTGTACTGGTATGCGAATCGCCGCAAACGACGGTCATACCTGGCAGGGTTGCGCCTTGCTCAGGACCGATCACGTGCACAATGCCCTGACGTAAATCATTCATCTTGAATTCGATCACATTGTGCTTGGCACAATTTGCATCCAGGGTATCAACCTGGAGCTTGGAAATCGGATCAGTAATGCCTTGTGCACGGTCAAGCGTGGGCACATTATGGTCTGCAACCGCCAGGTTGGCGTTTAGACGCCACAGTTTGCGACCGGCCAGTTCCAGGCCCTCAAAAGCCTGAGGGCTGGTGACTTCGTGCAAAAGATGACGATCGATATAAAGGATCGTCGTGCCATCTGGATCTTCGTGAACCACATGGGCGTCCCAAAGCTTGTCGTATAGAGTTTTTTTCATGACGCAGGATCTGCCTAACACACGTGTAAAAGGGATAGCTCTCGATTATGCCATAGCGCGGCGAGAGCATTACGCATACCTAAAAATGCT
>CAIPID010000385.1 GCA_903865015.1 uncultured beta proteobacterium
TTCAAATCTTGTTTCGTTTCAGTACAAACCCTGTTCGGGTTATTACTGCAGTGAAGGATCGGCATCATAGCCTATGAATAAACTTTACGCTTGGGTTTTAGAAATAAAAATAACAATAATCACTATTTTTATTCGCACAAAAACTCAACACATTGATTTATATGATTATTTTTATTTAAGCTTTTGTAAAAACTGTTTTTTAAATTTTTGTACCTTGGGTGCAATCACGAATTGACAGTACCCCTGCTCAGGGTGAAGCGCAAAATAATCATCATGCATTTGCTCGGCAGGCCAAAAATGTGCGCTGGGCAAAATCTGTGTACAGATTGCTTCTGAATAATGTTTTTCAGCCTCTAATTGCGCAATGTAAGTCTGGGCCTCTGACTGTTGCTCAACATCTTGATAAAAAATTGCAGACTGGTACTGAGGCCCAACATCATTACCCTGACGACCCGGCGTAGTTGGATCATGTGTCGCAAAAAAAACCTCGAGTAATGCATTGTAAGTAATCACACTTGGATTAAATTCTATCCGCACTACTTCTATGTGTCCCGTTGTTTTGGTACACACTTGCTCGTAGCTCGGCCGATCAACATGACCACCGCAATAGCCTGATTTAACCGAAAGTACTCCTTGCAGGGAGGTAAAACAGGCCTCTGTGCACCAGAAGCATCCGCCACCGAATACCGCAATTTGATTAGAACTGTTCATATTTCACCTTTAAGGCTTCAAAGAAAGAATCCACTGTGCAAGCAGTTTGGACTCCGATTCACTGACTTGTGGCTGTGCGGGCATAGGCACCGCCCCCCACCGCCCGCGCCCACCCTGACGAATAGCCGAAGCCAAATATTCCAGATTACCCGGCGCGTCACTGTGACGTTGCGCAATCTGTATAAAGGCTGGGCCTACTCTCTTAGCATCTATCTGATGACAGCCCAGACATGTTTTGCTTTTCGCCAAAGTCAGGCCCATATCTGTATCTGATTGTGCGACAGATGGGTTATCAGCCCGCGGCACGACCGACTGCCCAAATACCCACGACTGCCAACCAAGCATCAGAACCAGTCCAATCCTGAGCGCCGTGCCCCTTAGTGCCAGGGTAGTGGTAAACAGCGTACTGGTAGTCAAAATCGACATCCCGTATAAAGTTTCAAATTCATAAAGCAAAACCCCTGGCCGATCCGAATGACTGGGCAGGGGTTTTGTTTGACCTAGCAAAAGCTATTCGTCAAACGCATCCGTTACCGCGCCACGGCTAGCAGTACTGGCCAGGCGTCCGAACTTTGCGAGTACACCGCGGGTGTACCTTGGGGCTGGCTGCTTCCAGCTCTTGCGACGCTCTGCAATTTCTTCGTCGGAAACGTTGAGTTGCAATAACAACTTATGCGCGTCAATCGTGACAGAGTCACCTTCTTTAATCAAACCGATCAGACCACCCACGTAGGCTTCTGGTGACACATGCCCAACCACCATGCCCCAGGTACCACCGGAAAAACGGCCGTCTGTTATCAAACCTACTGTTTCACCCAAGCCTTGACCCACTAAAGCAGAAGTAGGTGCCAGCATTTCGCGCATGCCGGGTCCGCCTTTGGGGCCTTCGTAGCGAATCACAAGCACGTCGCCGTGCGTAATTTCACGCGCCATGATGGCTTTCATTGCGTCGTCTTCTGAGTCGAATACACGTGCTGGGCCTGTAATAACGGGATTCTTCAGACCGGTGATTTTTGCAACTGAGCCCTCAGGAGAAAGGTTGCCCTTCAGAATAGCCAAGTGGCCTTGCTCATACAAAGCTTTATCAACCGTACGAATCACGTGTTGATCTGCAGGCGGCAAGTCAGGCACGTCTTTCAATACCTCGGCAATTGTCTTGCCAGAGATCGTCATGCAATCGCCATGCAGCAAACCTGCATTGAGCAATATTTTCATAACCTGTGGCACGCCACCGGCACGGTGCAAATCAACCGTCAAAAACTGACCCGATGGTTTGAGGTCACAGAGGACTGGTACACGCTGACGAACGCGTTCAAAATCATCAATCGTCCACGGCACTTGTGCCGCGTGTGCGATAGCAAGGAAATGCAATACGGCGTTCGTCGAACCGCCAATCGCCATAATCACTGAAACAGCATTTTCCAGTGACTTGCGGGTAATGATGTCACGCGGTTTACGCTGATGGCGCACTGCATCGACAAGCACTCGTGCAGATTCGGCAGCATTAGCGAGCGCAACACCGTCCTCGTTGGCAAGTGTGCTGGAGTACGGGAGCGCCATGCCCATAGCTTCGAATGCCGAGCTCATCGTATTGGCTGTATACATACCGCCACAAGAGCCCGTACCTGGAATAGCTTTTTGCTCAATCGCTTTGAAATCTTCGTTACTCATACGGCCCATGGTGAACTCACCGACAGCCTCGAACACGGAAACGATATTTAAATCACGACCTTTGTGATGACCTGGCTTAATGGTGCCGCCATACACATAAATACCCGGCACGTTACAGCGTGCGATACCGATCATGCCGCCTGGCATGTTTTTGTCGCAACCGCCAACAACCACGACGCCATCCATCCACTGCCCTTGCACGGCCGTCTCGATACAGTCGGCAATCACTTCGCGCGAGACGAGTGAATATTTCATGCCTTCAGTACCCATCGACATACCATCCGAGATGGTGGGGGTACCAAAAACCTGAGGGTTGGCTTGTGACTCTTTAACAGCTTGAATCGCAGCATCGACCAATGGCTGCAATCCACTGTTACAAGGTGTGATAGTCGAGTGGCCGTTTGCCACACCAATCATTGGATTTGCAAAGTCGGACTCTTTGTAGCCCATACCGTAATACATCGAACGGTTAGGTGCGCGAGTAATACCTTCGGTAATGTGCTTGGAACGATCGTTATTAGCCATGAATAAATACCTAGTGAGGATTCACAAAATGAATGCAGTGCAGCCCGGAATCATACCGATTTAATGTAATTAGTACGCTGCGCCAATTTAAAATTTCAAGAGTTATTATCGGACATCTTTTAAATAATGGCTTGTGATGCTGCAATTTCCTAATTTTGACCCCGTTGCTATTCGCCTTGGTCCTCTGGCGATCCACTGGTATGGCCTGATGTACCTGATCGGATTCGGTTCAGCCTGGTTGCTAGGCCGCTGGCGAATTTCCCATGGAAAAACGCGCCTGACACTCAAAGATCTTGAAGACATCATTTTTTACGGTGTATTAGGTGTGATTGCTGGCGGGCGACTAGGTTATGTCATTTTTTACAAACCCGCCTATTACGCAACGCATCCATTGGAGATTTTCTACCTCTGGGAGGGCGGCATGTCTTTCCATGGCGGCTTGCTTGGTGTGCTGACCATGGTGACCTGGCTTGCATACAGCCGAAAGTACAAATGGCTTGAGGTCAGTGATTTTGTAGCGCCCCTCATTCCTCTGGGACTGGCAACAGGCCGTTTGGGTAACTTTATAAACGGTGAGTTGTGGGGTCGCCCAAGCACATTGCCCTGGGCGATGGTATTTCCGCAAAGCGGGGATGGAATCGCACGCCACCCCTCCCAGCTATACCAACTGGGCCTGGAAGGACTCCTGTTATTTGGCCTGCTGTGGTGGTTTGCAAACAAACCACGGCCGACCGGCCAGATCAGCGCCGTCTTTCTGATGGGATATGGATTTTTTAGATTTATCGCTGAGTATGCAAGAGAACCAGACGATTTTCTTGGTTTGCTGACCGCGGGCCTATCTATGGGTCAATTACTGTCCTTGCCCATGATAGTGGCCGGAGCACTTTTGTTTAAGCAATGTGGCAAAAAAATGTGAAACGGTAGAGATTTTCAAAGTTAAAGCTTAATTTTGAAGAAATAGCCAAAAAAACGGGTCTGCTTTTGCAGACCCGTTTTTAATAAATGCCCCGCTCGTGCCGTTAAGGCCGGCATCTCGAACCGTAAGTTCAAGTTGGCCGCGATCTGCAGACTTTGAGCGCATCTACTAGAGACACGCACTCCCGTCATGCTATCCCACAGCCTATGTATGCCATAAGCATTGGTTCTGAGAATATTTGACCTCTCGCGAACACAGCAGGGACAAACTGTGAATCCTGTACAAATTAATACTGCACTCAATTACGAAGCTAAAGGCCCCGCCTGATCAAGAATCGCATTAAGTGTGTCTATTCTACGCTTGAAGTCACCAACGGCCAAACTTCCCAAACCATCAGGCGCGCGCATAGATAAAAGTTCAACAGCAATCTGGATTGCGGCCATCACAGCAATACGCTCGTTACCGGAGACTTTGCCTGTACCCTGAATGCGGCCGGAGAGTTGACTGACATGCTGGGCGGCGGCCGTCAGCGCGGCTTTTTCTTCTGCAGGGCAAGCCAGGGAATACTCTCGTCCAAGAATTGAAATATCAACACGTTCCATTAAATTTGCTCCTGAGGCTGTGCACCCGGCAAACGCTCCAGCACGGCATCAATACGCTCTTTGGCTTGAATCGTTGCTGCACGCAAGGCTGTTACCTCATCGTCTCGCGATTGCAATTGGGCTTGCAAACTCGTTTGCTCCTGCTTAAAAAGATCCAGAGATCCTTGGAGCGCGGCGTGTTTGGCCGAGGATTGGTTGCGCAGCCCTTCAATTTCAGATTCGTAAGCCGTCACTTTCGTGTGCAACGAACGCGCCTGAACGTCTTCTTTGGCAAGTTTGGCCGATAGGGCATCCCGCTCCGCCTCCGTCTGGGCCAGTCGGGTTTGCAGTGTCTGAAGCTCAGTGACGAGTTGCTGCGTATAAGCAACAAGCTTGGTCAGGCGTTCGGATAGGTGATCGAGGTCTTCTAACATGTCGCTATCGTAAAGCAAAAATGTTTATTAGTAACTATGCACTTCCCCATAATAGTTGTCAGGTGGTATTCAGAAAACACCTTTTGCAACACTTTTTTCAACTTCTTTTTGACAATGAAAGGCTCATGTAAGGTCTATTCAGTGTTTTTTCTGCATCATTCTAGGGAAAACCCCACTGCCTAGGGGTAAGTTCAGGGTTTGCTTTGAGGGTGCTCTGCATTACCATGCACTCCTTACTGTTCAACTGATAAAAACACACATCACAGTTAAGCGGTAATACAAGGCGCTCAGTCAGGCCGAACGTTTCATTTTTATCAAAACACTTAGCAGCGCAGTCAAGGAGCTACTTATCATGCAGCTTAGAAATAAACAGGATTTCTGGTCGGGAGTGATGTTCATCTGCCTCGGCCTGGGATTTGCCTGGAAGGCAACCAGTTACTCCATGGGCACAGCAGCCCGCATGGGTCCCGGTTATTTCCCACACTGGCTCGGTCTGAGCATGGCCATTCTTGGCTTAGTCGTGCTCTTGTCTTCGCTGCGTAAAAAAGCTGAAGAAACTGTCGTCGATCGCTTTGACTTCAAAATTCTGGCGATCATCATTGGCGCCATCGTGCTGTTCGCATTTACATTGCGTCCACTCGGCATGATTGTTTCGCTGTTCCTGTTGGTCGGTATTAGTAGCCTGGCCAGCCATGAGCACAGCTGGAAAGTTTCAATCGCGAACGCTGCGTTCCTGACGCTGCTTTGCTGGTTGTCATTCGTTAAAGGTCTGGGTTTGGTTTTCCCAATCTGGCCGTCTTTCCTCGGTCTGAACTAAGGAGCCATCGAACATGGACTTACTCAATAATTTGATCATGGGTTTTGGCGTCGCTTTTACGCCTGAAAACCTGTTTTATGCATTGATGGGCTGCCTGCTGGGCACGCTGGTTGGTGTGTTACCTGGTCTGGGCCCAGTGCCTACGATCGCAATGTTGCTGCCAATCACTTATGTGTTGCCGCCGATTGCTGGTCTGATCATGCTGGCCGGTATTTATTACGGTGCACAGTATGGTGGATCAACCACCGCTATTCTGGTGAATTTGCCAGGTGAGACATCCTCAGTGGTGACGACGCTAGATGGGCACGCGATGGCGAAAAATGGTCGAGCGGGTGCCGCACTGGCAATCGCAGGCCTGGCTTCATTCTTCGCTGGTAGCGTTTCAACACTGTTGCTGGCCGCTTTTGCGCCACCTTTGGCTGAAGTCGCGTTTAAGTTCGGTCCTGCCGAATATTTCTCGCTAATGGTGCTGGGTCTGGTGGGTGCTGTCGTGCTGGCTTCTGGCTCACTGATCAAGGCGATCTGCATGATCTTGCTGGGCTTGCTGCTCGGTATGGTTGGTACAGACGTTAACTCAGGCGTTGCGCGTTTTGACTTTGGCATTCCTGAGCTGCAAGATGGTCTGGATTTTGCGATCGTAGCGATGGGTGTGTTCGGTTTTGCTGAAATCATGAGCAATCTCGAGCAAAAAGAAAACCGGGTGCAAATTTCGGAAAAGATGGGCTCGCTCTACCCAAATATGCAAGAGTTCAAAGAGTCATGGCCTGCAGCAGTGCGTGGTACAGCTCTGGGCTCAATGTTGGGTATTCTGCCTGGTGGTGGTGCGGTGCTGTCATCGTTTGCTTCCTACACACTTGAAAAGAAAATCTCCAAGCATCCCGAGCGTTTCGGTAAAGGCCACCCTGCCGGTGTAGCCGGTCCTGAGGCTGCAAACAACGCTGGTGCTCAGACATCGTTCATCCCACTGCTGACCCTGGGCATCCCAGGTAACGCTGTGATGGCGCTGATGGTCGGTGCGATGACAATTCACAACATTCAGCCTGGTCCTCAGGTGATGACGAGCCACCCACAGCTGTTTTGGGGTCTGATCGCATCCATGTGGATTGGTAACCTGATGCTTGTGGTGCTGAACTTGCCACTCGTGGGCATCTGGGTCAAATTGCTCAAAGTACCTTACCGCATTCTGTTCCCTGCGATTCTGGTGTTTTGTACGATCGGTGTGTATTCACTGAACTACAACACATTCGATATCATCACCACATCGTGCTTTGGCGTGATCGGTTATCTGTGGAGCAAACTGAAGTGCGAAGGTGCGCCTCTGTTGCTGGGTCTGGTTCTGGGCCCACTGATGGAAGAAAACTTCCGTCGCGCACTGCTGCTGTCACGTGGTAACTACATGACCTTCCTGGATCGCGGTTTGTCAGCCTCGCTGCTGGCTGTCGCCTTACTGCTGGTTATCATTGTTGCTCTGCCTTCAATCAGCAAAAAGCGGACCGAAGCGTTCGTCGAAGAGGATTGATCGATGTCCAGTATCAACGCAAGATCTTACGAAGCTTCAGCGCCCCGTAAAGTCGCTTTTATAGGCTTGGGAGTAATGGGATTGCCCATGGCGGGTCATCTCGCCCGAGCAGGCCATGACGTCACGGTTTATAACCGCAGTGCTCAAAAAGCACAGGCATGGGTCAGCGAGTTTGGCGGGCGTGCTGCCGCCACACCGCGCGAAGCTGCCCTTGGCGCTGAAATCGTCTTTTCCTGCGTCGGGAACGACGAGGATTTGAGGAGCGTTGTGCTGGGTGCGGATGGCGCGTTTGCTGGAATGCATGCCGGTGCAACCTATGTCGATCACACGACAGCATCGGCATCTGTTGCACGTGAACTGCATGAAATCGCCAAACAAAAATCACTGAAATTCATTGATGCGCCTGTTTCAGGTGGTCAGGCAGGTGCAGTCAATGGCATGCTGACTGTCATGTGCGGTGGTGATGCAGGTGAGTTTGCGGCTGTGAGCGATGTCATCGCTGTCATGGCTCGCGCAGTCACCCTGGTGGGTCCTGTCGGGGCTGGACAGCTGGCAAAGATGGTCAACCAGATCTGTATCGCTGGCCTCGTTCAAGGCTTGTCTGAAGGCGTCGCTTTCGGTCAGGCGGCAGGACTGGACATGAAA
>CAIPID010000386.1 GCA_903865015.1 uncultured beta proteobacterium
ACTGCTGGGCATAGACTTTACTTGGCTGGTTAATCCTGAGTAAATTTACTCACAATTATTATCCAGAGGCTTGGCTTGAGCAGAAACTCTGAAAATCTTGCGTGATTTCTCAAATACGGCGACATATTTTTTCATTCATGTCGTCGCAAACGACACACTCAGAAAACGCGTCGTCAAAATGGAAATCCATCGACATGATGGTTGCCGAGCCTGGTTTCTGAAATAGGATGAACTTAAACAAGCTCCAGCTTACTCGGCAACGATTTGATTGAAATAATCTCTAAAAGTCACATTTAAGGCTAACTATCGCAAATATTTCAAACATCCAGTCTGGGTTTTCTCATTTACTATGCGCAACCCACGCGCTAATCATTGACTTACTCACCTGCCTTGTCATGTGTGTATCCCAGTGAAGGTTGCCACCTATTCCATTCCAAAGTTGGCACCCATTCCAGTGGAAAGTAGCTCATTAAACTTCCCAATCTTCAATTAGCAAGCCTTCCACCCTGCCAAATTCAGCGGTGTTATGGGTAATTAGTATTGCATTATTAGCGCGTGCGATTGCGGCAATGATTAAATCATTCGCGCCAATTGCATTGCCTTGGGCTGTAAGATCTGCGCGAATCTGCGCGTAGTGTTCGGCGGCTTCATCGTCAAAATCAAAATTATGCAAGGGGACAAATAGCTTTTGTAGTAATTGCAGATTGCTTTCTTTTTGCTCACTTGGCAGGGCACCAAATAAAAGTTCTGCCTTTACTACGCTACAGAGCGCGATGTCTTCGGGGCTATGCCTTGCAAAATGATTGCGTACAGTGAGGTTTTTACGCTGCCATAGCCCAATGCAAGCATTCGTATCTAGAAGATACATCAATTAAAGTCAGGCCTTGTTTGGAGAGCCAACTGCACGGGCCTTGTTTGTGGCGCACCTTGCCAAGCATCAAACAGTTCAAAATAGCCTGCCGGCCATTGGTTTTGTGCACCTATTTCGCGCTTAACTAGCCCCGCTAGATATTTAGAAAGCGTCAAATTGGCTCGCTTGGCTTTAATGCGTATTTGCCCTTCTATGTCATCTGGTACGTAAAAGTGTAACTGTGACATGATTTAGCCCTCCGTATATGTGCTATATGTGTAATGTATGGGAAATGCAGTTAAATGTCAATGCATGCTGGCAGAATGAGCTTCTAGCAAAGATGAGCGCACGAGATCCCCTTTTGGTGCAAATTGACAGCAAATACTCCCAATCCAATCCCTCACGCAATAGTTTTAACGGAAATTGAGTCATCACCCCGGGTACGTGCAGCCGCCTGAGATTTAGAGGAAATAAATAGCCAAAAAGAGCTCAAATTTCTGGGCTTGTGGACGGTTCTGCATATTCGTCGTGCCCACGATATGCAGATGAAGGATCTCATTCAATATCCGCCGCTCTAGTCCTCGTAGCGCGACAGTATTCTCTTGACGCGCGACAAATTGCGCGACATAATGACGTCTAATACTGTCGTGCAATATCGCTCCTGTACGTCATTATCCGACGACTCAACGAATGAAAGGTCAACCAATGCCGCGCACCACTCCAAGCGAAGAAATCCAGCTGATCGAATCTATCGTTGCAGCTCACCCGAACGGTATCGGCATCTCTGACATCGAGGCGGAGATGTTACGCAGTCAAAAAGCCAAGCTCAACCGTCGCACGCTGCAGCGGCGATTGCAAAAGCTTGTTGAAACAAAGCGTTTGAGCGTCGAGGGTGAAAGCATAGCGTTGGTCTACAAGGCTGCCTCAAGTACGGTTGTTGAGCTCACAGGCGTCGCCGCCTCGGTCTCTGTGGGTGTGGCTGAGGCAGAGCTGTACGTATCGGTTTCCCCTGAGGGCGCGCGCATTCGAGATCAAGTTAGGGTGCCGCTGATGCATCGCCGCCCTGTAGGTTATCGGCGTGAATTTTTGGAGGCTTACCAGCCTGGCCAAACTTTCTACCTCTCGGAGTCATTGCGCATACAGTTACACGACATGGGGCGTACAGCGGCCAACGAACGACCAGCGGGCACCTACGCCCGAGACATCTTGAGCCGCCTGCTCGTTGATTTGTCATGGGCCTCATCCAAACTGGAAGGTAACACCTACAGTCGTCTGGACACTCAAAATTTGATTGAGCTGG
>CAIPID010000387.1 GCA_903865015.1 uncultured beta proteobacterium
AATCAGCATCAACGCCGCCGACTCCTGACCGAGAGCCTGCGGTTCGCGCTCGTCGGCAAATATCAATGTCTCGAGTCCGACTTTACGCTTTTCGCCCTTGGCTACGCCCACCAGTACGTCAATACTCAGACCGAGCTCGGCAAACACCTGCCTGGCAATCTCAACCTGACCCTTGCCCCCATCAATCAGAACAAGCCCTGGCATCAAGGCATCGCCATCGGCCACTTTGCCAAAACGGCGCGTCAGTACCTGACGCATCGCAGCATAATCATCGCCCGGCGTAATCCCGGCGATGTTGTAGCGACGATAGAGCGAGGGTTGCATCGCGTGATGCGCATAAACGACGCAAGAAGCCTGCGTCGCCTCCCCTGCGGTATGGCTGATGTCAAAACACTCGATATGGAGCGCATCCAAAACCTGAGGATCCGTATCCAGATCAAGAGCCTCGGCAAGTGCCAACGTACGAGCACTGCGTGCGCCAGACTCTGACAGCGCATTGGCCAGCGCCATATCCGCATTACGACTCGCCTGCTCCAGCCAGGCACGGCGAATACCCTGGGGACGACTGACAAATTTTGAACGAATGCCGCGTGATTCGGCCAGCAAATCAATCAGTGCCTCATCGGGCAAGATATGTGAGCCAATAATCGCGGGGGGCATCGGACTATCAACGTAATGTTGTGCGATAAAGACCTCGAGTACCTGCGACTGCGAATCACCATCGGTATGGGTCGGGAAAAAGGCCCGGTCACCCAGATGCCGCCCACCCCTGACCATTGCCAGATTGACACAGACCCGCCCACCTGCAGACGCCACAGCAATGATGTCTGTATCCCGACTGTCGGAATCCTCCATGGTTTGCTGGTGCAATACCTTAGCAAGCGCCCCCATCTGGTCGCGCAAGAGCGCCGCCTGTTCAAACTCAAGGGCTTCGGATGCAACCAGCATACGCTTTTCGATGTCCCCCATGATTTCCTGGGTCTCACCATTGAGAAAACGTGCGGCGCGCTCTGCGTCTGCAGAATAATCTTCTTTGGAGATGACATCAACGCAAGGTGCTGAACAGCGGCCAATCTGATGCAACAAGCATGGACGAGAACGGTTGGCGTAAACGGTGTCCTCACATGTACGCAAGCGAAAAACTTTTTGCAATATTTGAATCGTTTCGCGCACCGCCCAGGCACTTGGGTAGGGTCCAAAAAACTGCCCTTTCTTTTGTGTTGAACCTCGGTAATAAGCGATCCGGGGCGACACATGCGCCGAGAGCATGAGATAGGGATAGGATTTGTCGTCACGAAACAGAATGTTGTAGCGTGGACGCAAACTCTTGATCAGATTGTTTTCGAGAATCAGCGCTTCTGCCTCGGAGCGCGTCACCGTGACCTCAAGGCGCACAACGCGCGCCACCATATGACCAATACGCGGGCTCGACGGCGTTTTCTGAAAATACGAAGAAACGCGTTTTTTTAAATCCCGCGCCTTACCGACGTAGAGAACCTCGTCCGAGGCATCAATATGACGGTACACGCCTGGCAGATGAGGCAACTTGGATAAAAAGGCCTTGATGTCAAAGGCGGGTTTGGCTGGCTCTGCCTCGACCGTCTGCGGTACCGTTGACTCAGGGCCGGATGATTCTGACTCTTGCATTTAGTCTTTTGCAATCACTGCGCGAACAGATTTCAAGGCCTGCTGATAGGACAAGGTATTCAAAAGCGTCGCCCATTCAGGCGCGGGCAGCTTGGGCATCAGGCGATCCAGTCGTGCGATTGAGGTGGGATTCGGTTCGATGTTTAAACGCCCAAGCAAATCATCTGCAAGATCAGGGCGATTGCATACAAGCGCCATGTCGCACCCGGCACCCAATGCGGCCTGCGCACGCGCAAGAATGTCACCAGCGACCGAGGCACCCTCCATCGTCAGATCGTCCGAGAACACCACGCCGTCGTACTGTAGCTGGGTGCGCAAGATATCTTGCACCCAGCGTTTGGAAAATCCTGCGGGCTTGTCATCAACCTTCGGGTAGATGACATGTGCCGGCATCACGGACGAAATGACTTTATCACCTAGCCATTCGTAGGGTGCTGCGTCCTCTTGCAAAATCTGCTTGAGGCTGCGCGGATCTCGCGGGATCTCGTGGTGAGAATCAGCCGCCACGGCACCGTGGCCTGGGAAATGCTTGCCGCAAGACGACATCCCTGCGAGTGACAAACCCTGTACCAATGCACGTGCGAGCATCGCGACAACACGCGGATCACGACTAAAGGAGCGATCGCCGATGACTTGACTGACGCCGAAATCCAGATCCAGCACAGGCGTAAAACTCAGGTCCACACCACAGGCGCGTAACTCCGCACCCAGTACAAACCCCACGTCAGTCGCTGCGCGCATGGCTTCTAGAGGTTGTTCGTTCCAGTAAGCACCCAGTTTTCGCATCGAAGGCAGCACGGTAAATCCATCGGTACGGAATCGCTGCACGCGTCCACCCTCGTGATCGACCGCGATCAGTAACGCTGGGCTACGCAAGGCATGAATACTGCGCGTGAGAGCCACGAGTTGTTCGCGGCTTTCAAAGTTACGGGCGAACAAAATGACAGCGCCCACCAGAGGATGGCACAAGCGTTTCTTTTCAGTTTTAGTTAATGTATGGCCAGCCACATCCACCATAAGTGGACCACGGGCGAGTTTCAATTTTTTTTTCTTATCAGACATTATTCAAGTCCCTTGAGGGTTTCAACAACAACATAAGCAGCACCATATTCAGATTCGTCGGTCAATGACACGTGCGCTACGCCAAAACGCGTCACATACCATTCGAGCAGAGGTGACGACAGTACAACCTGCGGACGTCCACCGGGTGCATTGAGGGTTTGCATACGCGTCCACCACATGGGCATACGCATTCCCAAACCTACCGCTTTAGAGAAAGCTTCCTTGGCGGCAAAACGCGTCGCCAGATATCGCACGCCTCGCGCACGGTCGCGTGCGGCACGGCGTTTAAAGACCTGTAATTCTTCAGCCCCTAGGATTTTGGCGGGGAATCGTTCAGGGTGTCGCTGCCAGGCACGATCAATCCGGTCCATCTTGACCAGATCCGTACCAATACCGGCAATCGCGCTCATGTCTGGACGCCTAAAGTGATTAAGAGTGCTGTGGTGGCGACTGTAGTAACGCGCCACGCTGTGCTTTGAGACGCGCATCAATCATGCAAGCTTTCATATTGCGAATCGTGGGCTCCCAGCCATCAAAAATCGCCTGCGCAACAATCGCATGGCCAAT
The DNA here is from genome assembly GCA_903865015.1 of uncultured beta proteobacterium. Lineage (GTDB taxonomy): Bacteria > Pseudomonadota > Gammaproteobacteria > Burkholderiales > Burkholderiaceae_B > Zwartia. The sequence goes on from CAIPID010000387.1 coordinate 3,277, forward strand.
GTTTAATTCTGCGATGCCATCCAGCGCTGCAATCGGTGCCACGTTACCGAAATGCAGTCCGTGACCTGCATTGACACGCAAACCCAAACCCACTGCCACACGAATACCATTGCGCAAGCGATTGATCTCCTGCTCAACCATCTCAGGTTTGGCCTCAGCATACGCACCAGTATGCAACTCGATCACACGGGCGCCGGCATCAGCGGCTGCTCGAATTTGAGTTTCATCAGCATCGATAAACAACGAGACGCGAATACCATTGGACTCAAGTTGTTTGACGGCGGATTGCACTTGTGTAAATGCGCCTGCGACTTCGAGCCCCCCCTCGGTGGTGAGCTCAGCGCGTTTTTCAGGGACCAGGCAGACATCCTGTGGCAACACTTTGCAGGCGATCGCCAGCATTTCTGCCGTGATGGCACACTCAAGATTCATGCGCGTACGTAATAAGGGACGCAACGCAAATACATCTGCATCCTGAATATGGCGACGGTCTTCGCGCAGGTGCAGCGTAATCAGATCGGCGCCGGCATCCTCGGCACGTAATGCCGCAGCAATAGGATCGGGATAAATGGTGTGCCGTTGCTGACGCAAGGTCGCAACGTGATCGATATTAACGCCGAGATCTATCATGATTGGTACGCTCTTGTGAGACATTATTAAAGACCTCAACAGCACTTTTCAATGTTGTTTCGGCAAGCA
>CAIPID010000388.1 GCA_903865015.1 uncultured beta proteobacterium
AGCTTTGGCAGTGTCATTTTCATAACGATCAGTCTAGCTTGAGATGGTGGTCTCGCACTAACTTTTCCCACTTGGCGATTTCTGCGCGTCTGAAGGCCTCCAGCTCTGCGGGTGAAGACCCAATCACCTCACCACCAAACTCATTCAATCGCGTTTTGATTTCTGGCTGTGAAAGCACGTGAACAATCGCCTGATTCAATCGCTGAATAACTGGCACGGGCGTACCGGCAGGTGCGTAAATCGCATTCCATTCGTAGGTTGAATAGCCTGGTACGCCCGACTCAGCCACAGTTGGAATATCCGGCATATTGAGCGAGCGCTTCTCACCCCCGACGGCGACCATGCGCAACTTGCCGCTTTTAACATTCTGCTGGGCTAGACCCATACTTGAAAACATCATCGGAACCTGTCCGGACATGACATCCATGATGCCGGCATTACCGCCTTTGTAATGGACATACTCTAAATGCGTCCCTGTCATTGCGTTAAACAACTCGCCCGCGAGGTGCTGGGCGCTGCCGGTACCCGAGGTGGCGTAATGCAGGACTATATTTTTATCCCGACCGGCTGTAATCAAGTCGCTAATAGTGTGGATAGCACTGTCGGGACGGACAACAATCACATTCGGTACACGCAGCAGCAAAGAAATAGAGGCAAAATCCTTAAGGGTATCGAATTGCATTTTTGGTTGCAATGCTGGATTTTGGGCATGATTTGCTGCATCCAGCATGATCGTATAACCATCCGCAACAGCCTTAGCAACCGTCGCACCACCAATCATCCCGCCTGCTCCACCGCGATTTTCAACCACAATAGTTTGACCAAGTTGCTTAGATAGCTCGGGTGCGAGAATACGGGCAACAGTATCTGCGGTACCGCCTGGCGGATACGTCACAACCAGCGTAATCGGATGATCGGGATATGCCGCCTGCGCCGCCCCGCACAACACAAATGCAGCAGCACTCAACACGCGGCGGGTTTGTCTCATAATGCTGTACATAACGATGTTTTCCTTAAGATTCGTTGCCAAAAACAGAATTAACAAGTTCGCCAATTGGCGCATATTTTTATTATGGTAATTGCTTTACCCTTAGAGTATTCTTTTTATAATTGGCGTGTGCCGCAACTTTACAAGTAATCAGACATCTCACGAGCGATATAAGCTAGAGTGTCTCTAAACTATGCCTGATCAAACCCAGAGCCCGCCTGCCCAATCCCCCCAAGTCAGACTCGGAGACTTGTTGCGCGAGCACCGGCTGGCTAAAAAAACCGAGATTCCTGAGCTTGCCCGCACGCTCATACTCTCTATCGCACAAATTACTGCGATTGAATCAGGTTCGCAAGCATCGTTCCATAACCAGACGTTTTATTTGCGGGCACTTAAAAAATACATCGCGCTGATGGATCTGGGAGTAGATCCACAGGCCAGCCTGCTTTTTACAGAAATCGAATCGAATCTGCTCTCACGCAGCGCCAAAATTAATCCGAATGAGGTCAACCTGCTCATTAACGCAGGTCTGGCACACACCCGAAAGTCTTACCTCCCTCAACTACAGTTCAAGAAAAGCCATTTTTTCTGGATCGTCTTAACAGTATTGGTCCTTATTGGCCTGGCCGCAGCATTGACAGAGGGCTGGCCTGAAAAACAAACTAACAAACAGGCCGAGCTAGTCTTGACACCCACAACTGCAATAAAAACAGAAGTAGTACCTGATCGTGCGGTCTCACAAGAACAAAAAGCAGCTCCTGCAGCCCCCACCACGACAATCAGTTCAAGCACACAACCAAGCGACGCCAAAAGTTCTGCGGAATCTCCAGCAGACAAAAAAAGTGTCGCCTCAACGCATGCGCCAGAGACGACGAGCCTTAAGCTCACATTCTCCGCCCCCTCGTGGATTCAAGTGGTTGAGCAAAACGGCAAGCGCATAGAAAAAGTCTTTACCCCACAGGATTCCCTGACGCTAGATCCGGCGACACTTGCAACACTCGTCATTGGGAATGCTCGGGAAACAAAGCTGTTCACAAACGTGACTGAAGTTGATTTATCAAAATATCTCAACTCAGGTAGTGGCGTTGCCAGGTTAAATCAGTCTGAAATAATGAAACTCGGTCAGTAACCAAGCTGCTGGCACTTAGGGTTCACAAATCTGGGCGCAACAATAGAGGGGATTCGCATATCGAGCAAACCCTTTTGCTCAGTGCCAACAGTTTTGTATAGCTGTTTTGCTGCGCTCTCGACATCCTCAAGCAACACGTACCGATTGCGCACGCGATCCACTGTTTGATGGATGTATTTCAAACCATCCATCTCTTGATAGTTTGTTGCAAGCGAAGTAGTACTGGGCGTGCGCTGCCTGGCAACTTCAGACGCATAGGCATCGACTTTTTTTTGAAATGCTTGCCAGACAGGGTACTGAGGCGCGGTAAGTTTTAAATCGGCCTCCAACATCATCAGCCGGCTTTCCACCAGATCGGCAGGCACGGCATCCGCGTTTGTTTGACCAAGGTTGCATTCGCTCAAAGGGTCTTTCCTGGGAGCCTGTTGCGAACTATTGCCCCCCCCCATACCCTTACGCCCCCCACTCATACCTCCCGAGCCTCCATACTGGGCGCTCACGCCGGAGACAAACAATCCCAACGCACACAACACGCTGAAGCGAGTAATAGATTTATGACGTAAAGAGATGGTAGTCATGTTGAAACAATCCTTGGGGTAATTGGGCCTGCGTGCTAAATTAAATCGATATATGCTCTCTGTCCAAGGATAGCTCATTTGGTTTCATATGAAAATTATCAATAAACTTAAAAACATTATCTTTAAGCTTTCTCCCCATTTGGCCGTCAAAATGGGAATCGAATTCCCTCTGAAGTCACCGAACCGCGTATTTCTGGAAACGAGTGTTTTCCAATATATCAACCAAATCTACGGGGGTAAACAACCACGCAGCAATGGTCTGTTTATCGGCACAGATAAGCGCTCCTGGCACTATCCAAAGGTTCTGGATTTAGAGCTGCACACTATTGATATAGAAAAGAAAAAAGCACTCTATGGCAACCATAAACACCATATTGTTGGCTCTGCGACAGAACTCGAACGCTACTACGACCCTGAATCCTTTGATGTCATTATCGGCAATGGACTGATAGGGTTTGGTATGAATGCTCCGGAACAATGTGAACAACTATTGTTAGGTGCGGCATTACTTTTAAAAAATGACGGGCTTTTTATTATTGGTTATAACGATGGCCCGGAGTTTGTGAACTTCAAAGTTAAAGCAGCAGCAAATTACCAACTCTTTGATGAGTGTGTACCGGGGCAATTTGGTTTGACGCAATCCACTTATCAGTTTGGTGACCATACGTTCGTATTTCTAAAAAAACGTACGGCCTCCTGAAAGCGCGGCTCCAAACACCGCTCGCTCAAGAGCGAGCTGCGGTGCTTGAATCTAGGTCAGGCAGAGGGCATGGTCTGAGCAAGCGCAGGCAACTTAACGACCTCTTCGTACCAGGCAGTCAGTTTAGGGTGGCCTGGGCGCCATGGTTCATTGGAAAAACGGAAATCAAGATATCCCAAGGCGCAGCCTACGGTGATTTCACCAATATTCGCTAACTTGCCAAAGCTTGAAACTTCTTTTTCAAGCGCGGCCAGCGCACGGGCAACCTTGCCTTTTTGCAGTTCGATATAAGCGATACGGCCCTCGTCCTGGGGCAAACCGATTTCACGACGACGTGGCTGGCTGGCATCCATGATCCCGTCGCCCAACGCTTGCAGTCGCAAGGCACTCCAGCGTGCGGCACCTGATGCGGGGAACAAAGGCGCAGCCGCACCAATCGTATCCAGATACTCGCAAATCACCGGACTATCAAACAAAGCGCCTACATCATCTGTGACCAACGTTGGAACTTTATTGAGAGGATTGAATTCCGAAATAGCTGGATCTGTCGCAGCAATCGTCCAGCGCTCGAGCTGGGCGTCGATACCACGCGCGATGGCACAGGCGAGTGCTTTGCGGACATATGGGCTTGCATTGGAAAACGTGATTTTCATTATTTCGCTCCTGTAGATTTTTATAAGAAATGATAAACGTTGTATTTAAACGCAAATACGGATTCAAAGAATAATTAATTTAAAACAACCTCACTCAGCCCGATATCTAATCAAAAATCCGGATTAGCATGACTTCGATTCTGAACGTCTGGATTGTTCAAGAAGCTTAAGGATGATGTTTCGTGAAGCAAAAGGGAAAAGGCTTGGGATAAAAGCGTGAATAATTGAAGTGACTCCGGCCCATAAAAGCATCAAGCCGGCATAAAAAGCGAACTTAAAATGCTCAGTGTAAGTTTTGTTCGACTCTGCAAGATGCTTTGAAAACATACCGATTACCCCATATTGAAAGATCTGTAACCCTAAGCCAATGAAAATACTACCAATAAAATCAGGCCGTTCTGAAGAGTTAAGCATCTCTATTGCACCGAATATTTTTGATGCATATCTGAATCCTGACTTGCTTTTACCGCTGGTTCTTGGAAACCTGTTGTCTCCAAAGCTTTGGGCATTAAGTACCAAAATTACTCAGCGGTTAAAAAGCACTCCAAGCCTCGGAGATGACCATCCCGAAACGCTAACTGAACCCATGGCCTATATTCGCGCCATACAACGCGAAATTGATCGTAACTTTACGCACCTGCAACAAAATCAACTCCTAGATATTTATGGCGAGCTCGACCTGACAGAAGAAAAAAATAGACTAGGCGTAGAGAACATCGCACGCACAATTCAAGAGCTAAAAAAATTTTACACTCACTCCCCTCTTGCGCAGACAATTCCTGAAAATGTCACCCTGGCAATATTATCCAGCCTTGAACAACAAAGATTTCCAGCTTTTTCTTATGCCAACTTTGACGTAATCAGAGCAAACAGACTTGTGAAAGGTAGTCGCGCTAATGCATCAATGGGCCTAACTTCCTGCTTGGATGAGGTAGGTATATTCGCGGCACTTGCCATGACAATGCCTCC
>CAIPID010000389.1 GCA_903865015.1 uncultured beta proteobacterium
GCCTCCAGAAGCGTTAATTTCTTTGGCCGCTAAACGCACGCCATCACGCATGCTTACGCCCATTGAGGACGAGCCGCCGGTGAAAGGACCAATCACACCAATTTTGATGGTGTCTTGTGCAAACGCGCCAGCTGTTGCAAGGGTGCAAGCAGCGACCGCGGTTAAAAGTTTAAATTTCATTTTCATGTGCTCTCCTCGATCAACCTGTATCAGTTGAGAGCACGTAGTTTAGCGATTTTTCTTCGTAATTCCCCGAGGGTTTACTCTAATTTGAAATGGGAAATTACGAAGATTTAAATAATATTTTTTATTAATTTTGTTTTGCCATACAAAATTGTCAGACTTGTGTCAGCTTACCTTTTTGTGATTAAGTAAACCTTGACGATATTCCTTTGTTTCTTTAATCACGACTCCCGACAGCAGAACGATACCAATCAGGTTAGGGAATGCCATTAACCCGTTGAATACATCTGATACTGCCCACACTAACTCTAGCGAAGCGACAGTACCCAGCATGACAAATCCGATGAAGATCATTCGGTAGGGCGTAACAGCACGATCTCCCATCAGGTACTGCGCGCATTTTTCGCCATAAAAACTCCAGCCTAATATGGTTGAGTACGCAAAAAATATCAAACCTATCGTCACAATCCACCCTCCTGGTCCGGGCAGCAATGCATCGAAGGTCTGGCTTGTGAGGGCTGCGCCGGTCGTGCCTTGTGTGTAGAGTCCGCCCATCACCAGGGCAATCCCTGTAATTGAGCACACCACAATCGTATCGATAAATGTTCCTGTCATCGATACCAGCGCCTGTTTGACTGGAACGTCGGTTTTAGCTGCTGCGGCTGCAATAGGTGCCGTGCCCAAACCGGCTTCGTTAGAAAAAACACCTCGTGCCACACCATATCGAATCACAGTGCCAATCGCGCCACCGGCCACCGCTGCACCCGTGAATGCATCAGTGAATATCAGATTTAAAGCAGGTAAAAGTTTGTCCAGATTGCTTAAAATGATGAGTAGCCCTCCCAGAATGTATAGAACGGCCATTACAGGCACAATAATGCTGGCCGCACGTGCGATTTTTTTAATTCCTCCCAGCACGACCAGCGCTGTCACCAGACTTAATATCGTGCCGGTGATCCAGTTAGGTACCCCAAACGTATCGTTAAACGCGTGTGCGACGGAATTAGACTGAACGGAGCAGCCAGTGCCCAGTGCCGCGATCATGCCAAAAAATGCAAAGCTCATCGCCAGCCATTTCATATTCAGCCCTCGCTCGATGTAATGCATCGGTCCACCAGACATTTCGCCGTTCTTATCTTTAAAGCGGTATTTGATCGCCAGCAAGCCCTCCGCGTATTTGGTCGCCATGCCTACCAGAGCCGAGGCCCACATCCAAAAGATCGCACCAGGCCCCCCCAAAACAACTGCTGTCGCCACTCCGGCGATGTTTCCCGTACCAATTGTGGCTGCCAGTGCGGTCATCAGTGCCTGGAACTGCGAAATATCTCCAGGAGATTTATCATCTTGTTTTCTTGAAAAGGCTAATTTGAGCGCATAGGGCAGCATTGAAAACTGTAGTGCGCCCATCCTAATCGTCAGGTAAAGTCCTGTTCCGACTAAAAGTACTAGCAGAATGGGTCCCCAGACATAACCACCCACTTGGTTCAAAATATGGGTGATTTCTGTCATTACTGCATTTAAGCTTGAATCTTGCATGTCTTACCTCCGTATATGACGCCGGAATGAAGCTCCGTTCGTCTGGTCGGAATAATAGGTAGACACAGGACAAAAAAGTCGTCTTTTAACCAGTTGTTACACTGAAAACTTATCTTTCAAGATGTAACCGCAATATTTACTATATCGGCATAACGTGATAACCGCATCAAACCTCACCATTCAGTTCGGGCCTAAGCCACTTTTCGAAAACGTCAACGTTAAATTCGGGGAGGGCAACCGTTATGGATTGATTGGAGCGAACGGCTCTGGTAAATCCACCCTGATGAAAATTATCGGTGGCGATCTGGAATCGACAGGCGGCAACGTTTTTCTCGAACCAGGCCTGCGCATGGGTAAGCTGCGTCAGGATCAGTTCGCCTTTGAAGACCTGCGCGTACTCGACGTTGTCCTGATGGGGCACGCAGAAATGTGGGATGCAATGTCCAAGCGTGATGCCATTTACGCGAATGCCGATGCAACCGACGAAGACTACATGCTGGCCGCTGACCTTGAGGCTAAATTTGCCGAATACGATGGCTATACGGCAGAGGCCCGTGCGGGCGAGTTGTTGCTTGGACTCGAATTTCCGGTCGAGCAACATCAGCTGCCCATGCGAGAAATCGCCCCGGGTTGGAAATTGCGCGTGCTACTGGCACAGGCTTTGTTTTCCAACCCCGATGTGCTGCTGCTTGACGAGCCAACCAACAACCTCGATATCAATACCATTCGCTGGTTAGAAGATGTGCTCAATGGCTATCAGAGCACCATGATTATTATCAGTCACGATCGTCACTTTTTAAATCAGGTTTGCACGCATATGGCCGATCTGGATTTTGGCGAACTGCGCGTCTATCCGGGTAACTACGATGATTACATGCTTGCCTCCACCCAGGCGCGCGAGCGTGTATCGTCCTCAAACGCTAAGGCCAAAGAGCGCGTGATCGAGTTGCAAGACTTTGTGCGTCGTTTTTCGGCAAATAAATCCAAGGCGCGTCAGGCGACTTCGCGACTTAAACAAATTGATCGTCTTAAAAATTCACAAGTTGTCGTTAAACCTTCTTCACGCCAGAACCCCTTTATCCGGTTCGAACAGCTCAAGGTGATGCATCGTCAGGCTGTCACACTTGAACATGTGCAAAAGGCTTTTGATGCTCCCGTAATCAAGTCATTTTCTTCCATGGTTGAAGCGGGTGAAAAAATTGCCATTATTGGTGCCAACGGAGTCGGTAAAACAACCTTGCTGCGTATGCTCGCGGGAGATCTGACTCCAGACAAAGGGACTGTAAAATGGTCAGAAAACGCTGATATTGGTTACATGGCGCAGGACGTGTCCGATCAGTTCACTCAAAAGGATGACAACCTGTTTGAGTGGATGACGCATTATCGTCAGCCTGGTGACGATGATCAATCGATCCGTTCAGTACTTGGGCGTTTGTTATTCAGTGCGGATGATCTGCCTAAAACACCCAACGTTTTGTCAGGTGGCGAAAAAAACCGTATGACCTTTGGGCGTTTGATGCTCAAAAAACATAACGTCATGTTGATGGATGAACCGACCAATCATCTGGATATGGAGTCGATCGAATCACTGCAACTGGCTCTGGATAAATATCCAGGTACGTTATTTTTCGTCTCACACGATCGTGAATTCGTATCCGCACTGGCCACCCGTGTCTGGGAGATCCAGCCGGGCGGTGAAGTGACGGATTACCGTGGTAGTTATGAAGAATACCTTGAGTCGCGTGGTATCGATCACTAAATTGTTCGCATGATTATTCTCGGTTTTGAAAGTTCTTGTGACGAAACGGGTGTGGCTGCAGTGTGCACTGAGCGCGGTCTGTTGGCGCACGCTTTGCATTCGCAAGTTGCCATGCACGCGTCCTATGGCGGTGTCGTTCCTGAGCTAGCCTCTCGCGATCACATCCGACGCGTGATCCCACTTGCACGTGAGGTACTTGCGCAGGCTGATTTATCCCTCAATGACGTTGGGGCGATCGCTTACACCGCTGGACCCGGGCTTGCAGGGGCTTTGCTGGTTGGGGCAAGCGTTGCTCAGGCGCTTGCCTGGTCGCTTGATTTGCCTGCAATACCGATTCATCACCTTGAGGGCCATTTGTTATCGCCCCGGATGGCAGATCCTTGTCCGGAATTTCCGTTCGTAGCCTTGCTGGTCTCAGGCGGCCATACGCAGCTCATGCGTGTCGATAACGTGGCGCAATATGCGTTGCTCGGCGAGACACTGGACGATGCCGCAGGCGAAGCCTTTGATAAGACAGCCAAGCTACTTGGTTTAGGTTATCCGGGTGGTCCGGCATTGGCTAAATTAGCGGAGCAGGGAAGTCCTGCAGATATTGTTCTGCCGCGTCCGATGTTGCATAGTCAAAATCTTGACTTTAGTTTCAGCGGACTTAAAACCGCTGTGATGACGCGTTTGAAAGAAGCCCTGAATATGACCGTCGTACCTGTAAATTTGCACGCAAATCTTGCCGCTGCCACGCAGGATGCGATTGTTGATGTTCTTGTCTCGAAATCCATTGCCGCACTCAAACAGACGGGGCTCAAGCGGTTGGTTGTTGCAGGCGGCGTTGGCGCTAATCGTGCCTTACGAGAAAGGCTGCAGCGTCAACTAGCGCGTATCAAGGCAGAGGCATTTTTCCCTCCGCTTGATTTGTGCACGGACAATGGCGCCATGATCGCATTTGCAGCCGCCCAGCGGGTCCAGCGTGGCCTGGCCGATCTGGGTGCGCAAGGGCACGGTTTTAATGTGTCCCCACGCTGGGATCTGGCGGAAATTTAGGTTTTTTTACCAATCCGCGGTTCAGTACCGGAAATGAGTCGGCCGATATTGGCCCGGTGACGGTACAGAAGCAGCAGTCCGATGATTGATAAAACAGCGGCAAGTGGCACTTGAGCTGGCCAGACGTGCAGCATGCCTCCAAAAACATAAAAGAATGGGGCAAACACTGCGCAGACGATTGCGCCAAGTGAAGAGTATTTAAAACACACCACAATGATGATCCAGGTCGCCGCGCTTGCGAGCGCGAGCATGGGCTCAATTGCAATCATGACCCCGAGTGCTGTTGCAACGCCTTTGCCGCCCTTGAATTTCAAGAAAACAGGGTAAAGGTGACCAATGAACACAGCCAGAGTGATTGCTGCCAGTACATAAGCGGACGCCCCAAGTTTGATCCCCGCCCAAACCGCAAACCAGCCTTTTGCTGCATCGCCGATCAGTGTCAGTGCGGCGGCTGACTTGTTGCCTGAGCGCAAGACATTGGTTGCCCCCGGATTGCCAGAGCCATAGGAGCGCGGGTCTTGGAGACCAAAAAGCAGGCTCACCACAACGGCAAATGGGATCGAACCAATCAGATAAGAAAGCCCGATTAAGATCGGATCGGATAGTTGTGAGGATATGTTCAGCATAAGGGGGGTGGGACTCAAAACAAGTAATGCTGGCATTCTAGCGTGGCGATATCACTTGACGATACTTAATTTCGCTATTTTCAGCATGGAAATTGCTAGCCTGCGGGTACAATTGAAAAGTTAATTGCTTACTTTTTTTCTGCCTTTTATGCAC
>CAIPID010000390.1 GCA_903865015.1 uncultured beta proteobacterium
GACAGATTCATAAATCTGACCCGTGGTGAAGTTATTCACCTTACGCATCTTGGAGGAAATAAAGCGCTCATAGTGCCCAAGATCCAGATCAGTCTCGGCCCCGTCTTCGGTGACGAACACCTCACCATGCTGAAACGGGCTCATGGTGCCAGGATCAACGTTGATATAGGGATCGAGTTTGAGGAGGGTGACTTTGAGACCGCGCGATTCGAGAATGGCGGCTAAAGAAGCGGCGGCAATGCCCTTACCTAAGGAGGACACTACACCACCGGTGACAAATACGAATTTGGTCATGTCATCGACGCCCTGAACTGCGGCGTATGCGGGAAATTTGGATTATAGCCGTCCTGCTAGACTTTGCGGAAATTCCGGATAGACTTTTATTAAATTACAGCTTTTCAGTGCGCTGCAACAACCATTTCAGTGCAGCCCCCGCGACACGAGGTTGGAGTCGAATGCGAACTTCAGCATGATAGCCATTGAGCCAATCGATTTCATCTTGCCGTAACTGGTTGAGCTGAATGCAACGGGTGTCGATCGGACAAAGGGTAAGCGTCTCAAACTGCAGAAATTCGCCAAATTCCGATTCGCCGGCAGGTTGATTGCAGACCAGATTCTCGATCCGGATCCCCCAGCGTCCCGGACGATAGAGCCCCGGCTCGTTGGAGGTAATCATGCCCGGCTGCATCGCAGTATGCGGCGTCGGTGCTGCGCGGTAAGAAATCACCTGCGGACCCTCATGGACATTGAGGTAATACCCCACCCCGTGTCCCGTGCCATGACCATATTCAGCGAGACGATCCCAGAGAGGAGCGCGGGCGACCGCATCAATCATGGGGGATGCAATGCCACGCGGGAATCGGAGTCTGGATAACGCGATCATGGAGCGTAATACCGCTGTGTAATCGTCTTTCATCGGCTCAGAGGGCTCGCCCACTGGAACTACACGGGTGATATCGGTGGTTCCCCCGAGGTACTGCGCCCCGGAATCAATCAACAGCAAGCCATCGCCGGCAATCTGGGCATGAGCGGCCTGCGTGGGTCGGTAATGAGGCATCGCACCATTGGCGTTATAGGCCGAAATCGTCCCAAAACTACGCGAAATGAAACCATCTTGCTGCGATCTGAGGGCAGTTAGTCGCTCATCGATCATCAACTCATTTAAAGGCTTGTGATCACATTGACTAATCACATCCTCAAGCCAGGCAAAAAAAGCACACAATGCAGCACCATCTTGCTCCATCACGCGACGCACATGTTTGAGCTCGAATTCAGTTTTTTGTGATTTAAAAAAAGTACTTGGGTTCATGACCCGTACTTTATTGGCGCGCACAAGATCAAACAGGGCACAGGTCGTGCGTGCCGGATCAAGCATCAAAGTGTCCGTATCAATGATCTCTGCCAGCACCTGCGCCGTCGAATCATAGGGACGTACCTCAACCCCGTCACTGGCCAATATGCGAGCGAGCGGGCAATCAATCTTGCCTGGCAATGCAAAAAGAATAGCGGTCTCCAGACCGATTAAGGCATGCGACAGGAATACTGGGTTGTAGGAGACGTCGTTGCCGCGTAAATTAAATATCCAGGCGATGTCGTCAAGCGTTGACACAAGGTGCCATTGGGCCCCCTGCTCTCGCATCACCGCGCGCACGCGTGCTAATTTTTCGACGCGACTTTGTCCGGCATACTCCAGTGGCAAATCACGGATTGGCGCGGTGGGTAAACCAGGACGGTCACTCCAGCACTGACCAGGAATATCAAGTGCCAACTCAAGACGAATACCTTTGGGGGCAAATAGTGCCCGCAGCGCATCGCGCGCCGCTACACCCAACGCGCGACCATCGACCGCCACGACCCCTTTTAGAGGAACATGATCTACAAGCCATTGCGTATGCGCCTGATCTGCTGCCGTACCAATTTTCATTAGTTGAAAAGCGGTACCAGCCAATTCGTTTTCAGCCTGCACCCAATAACGGCTATCGACCCACACGCCGGCAAACTCTTGCGTGACTACCACCATACCCACAGAACCCGAAAAGGCAGTGAGCCAGGCACGAATCTGCCAGTAATCAGGGAGGTATTCCGACAAATGCGGATCGGCCGAAGGAATGAGGCAAGCATCTACACCAGCCTGTTGCATGGCAGTGCGGATACTGGCGAGTAGCGAGTCTTTATTCGTAGCGGCGTTTTTTTTCATCATCGAAGCATAAAGGACATGGCAGCCATGCTATTAAGCATACGGATCACATGCGCCATTGTTGGAGCAACAAACTCGAGGCTCACACCATCAAGACGGACGAGCTCGGGCAATGTACAGAACAGATCCGCGAAGGCAGGGCCTTGTGTCATGAGCCGACAGGTCAACGCAGACGGGTGTTTTTTATCAGGAATCAGAGCGGAGCTCCTCTGTCCCAAAGCGCTCACAGCTAATTCTGCAGCCTGGGCAATCGCGACCTGGGACGCCTCAAGAGACAAGGATATGCCGCTTGAGTAACCCTGCGCGACTTTGGTCTGCACCCACTGAGCGTGCGGAAAACTAGGTTTGTTTTCAGCAATGAACTGATCATCACCCGAACCAAAAATAACCGGTACGCCCATCTCCTTGGCTAAACCGCCGTAGAGTCCGGCCTCGCCTAACGGCTCGCCATTAATCTCAACGCGCGCGAACGCAAAACTATTGATAGTATGGGCCAGCACACCCCGACCCTGCGCTTGGGAGTGATAACCAAGCATCATGACACCATCACAGCCAAACTCCAAACCGGCCATCATGCCCAGATAGCGAGGTTTACCCAAAATGTAACGCGCACGCGGATGCAAGGCATCAACTATCAGATTACGAAAACTACCGTGCGAGTCATTGACCAGCACCTCGGTCGCGCCCCCCTCGAAGGCTCCTCGAATCGCTGCGTTAGCCTCCTCTGTCATCCAGCGCCTTGCACGCTCGTATTCATTATTACCAGGACGTGTTTGCTCGGGATTGAATACCCCGGCCACACCTTCGATGTCTGCAGAGATAAGAATTTTCATGGTTCAGGATTTAGAGGAAGCGATGCGGGCACGAATGATCGCGATAATGCCGGGCAGCAAGGACAGAAAAATAATCCCCAAAATCACCAGCGTCAGATGATCTCTGATGAAAGGCAGGTTTCCAAACAGGTACCCTGCCAGCGTCAGAGAGACAACCCACAGGATCCCGCCACTGACATTAAACGAAAAAAAGCGCTTCGGATCCATGCGGGCAAAGCCTGCAACAAAAGGTGCCATGGTGCGCGCTATAGGCAAAAATCTGGCGATGATGATGGTTTGACCACCGTAGCGGTCAAAAAACCCCTGTGTGTAGGCCATCCTCTCAGGACTGACCAACCTTGTCCGACTGATCAGCGCCGCACCAAACCAGCGACCAATCGCGTAATTCACCGCATCTCCGGTAATCGCTGCGGTGGTCAACAACCCCATCACCAACAAAATATCCATTTTGCCCATCGCGCAAATTGCCCCTGCGACAAACAATAAGGAGTCGCCAGGCAGAATACTGGCGAAGACCAGACCGGTTTCTGCAAAAATAATTAATACGAGCAACAGATAAATCCAGGCCCCATGTGTTTCGATGAACTGCAGCATCGTTTTATCGATATGAAGCAGCAAATCGAACAAGCTCGTAATTAAATCCATTGTGAAATCCTTGTGCACTGAAGAATCAAAAAAACATTGTAGCCAAATGGCTTTTATGCCCGCAGGTTGGGGTAAGCATCAAGTAGAGCTTGTCTGTCGTGGCCTGCGCGACCGATCACAGACTCCGCATACCAAAGCGCATGCAAAATAGCCTGCTCGACGCTGTCGGCAACGGCCTGAAACAAACCATCCAGATTTTGTTCATGCACCATCTGAATGGAAGGCATATCAACAGACCGGTCATGTGGATACGTATAGGCGGTAGAGAACGCGAGCGCTATATCGCCACTACCGTGACCGAGCGTGGAGCCGGTGCGGGCAAGGCCAACTGTTGAACGGTTAGCGAGCCTGCGCAACTGGCGCGCATCGAGGGGCGCATCGGTAGCAAGAATCATGATGATGGAACCTTTTTCGGGTTCTTGGGTATTGCGAAGGGTTACCGTATCGACGGGCTGTCCGTTTAAGGTGAGTTGGTCACGTTTTCCAAAATTAGCGAGTACCAAAGCACCTACCGTGTATAGACGTCCATCTACCGTGACCAGGCGTGATGCAGAACCAATACCGCCCTTGAGTTCAAAGCACGACATGCCACGCCCTGCACCGACCGACCCCTGCTGAAAATGTGTGTTTGTCGAATCATGTGCCTGCGCATAATGTTCTTCATGAACAGCAAAGGCCTGAATATCATTGAGATACCCATCATTGCATTCAAAAACCAGAGGATTAACAGTCGGCCAGGTACGACCGATCTCAGGATGCAAGGCGATTGCCTGCTTAATTTGGGCCTGAGCAACAACTGGCACACTAAAGGTATTGGTCAGGGCGATCGGTGTTTCGAACACCCCGAGCTCGTCCAACTGCATTAAACCGACTGACTTACCAAAGCCATTGATCACCACCGCTGCTGCGGGAACTTTATGCGCGAAATGAGACTGTGCGTGGGCGCGTATGACTGTGACACCCGTCTGGATTTCACCTTGATGCAAGGTGCTGTGGCCAATGGACACGCCTGATACATCCGTCATCGCATTGAGCGACCCTGCCCGCAGATGACCTACGTGAGGGGGTGTGTGGAAGCGTCCGGAGGCTGAGGCAGGCATCGTGAATAAATTATTTACGGTCAATTTTTGGATCCAATGCGTCACGCAAACCATCACCAAGCAAATTAAACGCGAGCACTGTCAGGAAAATTGCCAGCGCCGGAAAAATAGCCACATGCGGGGCAACGACCATATCTGATCGCGCCTCGTTGAGCATCGCCCCCCACTCTGGTGTGGGAGGACGCGCGCCCATGCCAAGGAAGGACAAACTAGCAGCCGTAATAATTGAGGTGCCAATGCGCATCGTGCCGTAAACAACGATTGAGGAAATAGTGCCTGGCAAAATATGCCGGAAAATCACTGTAGTGTCTGATGCCCCCAGACTTTTGACCGCCTCAACATAGGTCATTTGTTTAAGTGAGAGTGTATTGCCTCGAACCAGTCTTGCAAAAGCTGGCACGCTGAATACGGCCACCGCAACAATCACGTTAACCATACTCGAACCAAGAATCGCCACCACACCAATCGCCAGCAACATGCCTGGAAATGCCAGCAATACATCGGAGATACGCATCGTAATGCGATCCCACCAGCCCTGATAGTAGCCAGCCATCAAGCCCATGAATGTGCCGATCACAGCACCGATCGCAACCGATAACAACCCGGCAGCCAAAGAAATACGCGCACCCATCAAGACTCGGCTAAAAATATCGCGACCCAAAGCATCCACGCCAAACCAATGCGTAAGCGATGGCGTCGCATTCAATGCATCGTAATCAAAATAGTCTTCGGCATCGAACGGGACAAGCCAGGGCGCAAACACCGCGCAGGCGACCAGCAGCGCGACAAAGGCCGCTGCAACCATTGCAAGATGTTGCTTTTTGAATTTGCGCGCAAACTCCGTCCAGGGGGTACGAACACGGTTAGCTTGTGTCATGTGCCCTCCCCTTATTTATAACGAATGCTTGGATTGATAGCGCCATACAACACATCAACCAGCAGATTAATCAGGATAAATTCAAATGAAAATAGCAGCACTAAGCCCTGAATCACAGGGTAGTCGCGCTGATTGACGGCATCCACCAGCAGTCGACCCAGCCCCGGCCAGTTAAATACGGTCTCAACAACGATCGAGCCGCCCAACAGAAAGCCAAACTGCAATCCCATCATTGTGATCACGGGAATCAGTGCATTACGCAGCGTATGTTTGGCCACAACAATGGTCTCCGAAAGTCCTTTAGCACGCGCAGTGCGAACAAAGTCCTCCTGAATGACCTCGACAAATGAGGCACGGGTAAAACGTGCCATCACGGCTGCCACCGCGGCACCAAGCGTCACGGATGGCAAAATAAAATGTTTCCAGCTATCAGCACCTACCGTTGGCAACCAGCCTAGTTTGACTGAAAAAACCTGCATCAACATCATGCCAAGCGCAAAAGCAGGAAAGGAAATACCCGATACAGCCAGGGTCATACCCAAACGGTCAGGCCATTTATTGCGCCATACGGCCGAGCAGATCCCAAGCGCCATGCCGACAATCACAGACCACAACATGCTCCAGATAGTCAACCATAAGGTTGGCATAAAGCGCTCTGCGATTTCGAGCGTCACGGGACGTTTGGTACGCAGGGAATGACCGAGATTGCCATCAACAAGATCCGAGCAATATCTCAGAAATTGTTCATGCAAGGGCAAATTCAAACCCAGATCCTGACGAATCAAATTAATAGTCTGCTGATCTGCGTCCATGCCCGCCACCAGACGCGCCGGATCTCCCGGCAGCATATGGACGAACAGAAACACAATCACCACCACCAGCAACAGGGTGGGGATCATCCCAAATAAGCGACGGATCAGGTAAGAGGTCATGCGTCCTTGATCGTTAATCGTTACGCATTACTTCAGGTCAATATCACCGAACCACAGTGAAGTATCGGGCTGCACATAAACGCCAGAAAGAGTTTTAGTGCGTACATAGACGTTGTTAGCCGTTACCAGGAAGGCCCAGGGCGCATCTTTCCAGATCAACTCTTGCGCATTTTTGTACAGGGCAGTTTTTTCCTCACGACTGGTGGTGGTCAATGCCTGCATGATGTCCGCATCCACTTTAGGATTTGAGTAGTAAGCGGTATTGTTCATCACAGGTGGAAACGCTGCGGTACTCAGCAAGGGGCGCAAGGCCCAGTCAGCTTCACCGGTTGAAGAAGACCAACCAGCGTAATACAGACGAACCTGAGCATCTTCGGGTTTTTGTACCTGATTGACACGCTGGACACGCTGGCCTGATTCGAGAATTTCAATCGAGGTCTTAATACCAACCTGTGTCAATTGCTGCTGGAGGAACTGCACAACCTTGACCGAGGTGCCGTCGTTGTAGGCTGACCAGAGCGTTGTTTCGAAACCATTCGGGTAGCCGGCCTGTGCGAGGAGCTCACGGGCTTTTTTGGGATCGTATGACCAAGGAGTCATTTTCACAGCAAAATCCACTCCTTGGGGCACAACGCCCTCCAGCGGCGCAGCAAACCCTGAGAAGGCAACTTTTGCGAGTGCCTGCTTATTGATGGCGTAATTAATCGCCTCACGCACACGCACATCGCTAAACGGCTTGGCCGTGGTGTTCATCGAGATGTAACGCGCCATAATTGATTTGGAATCATCAATCACATCAAGCTTGGGATTTTTTTCGAGCACCGAAATTTGCTCGTAAGGGATAGGAAAAGCGAATTGCGCTTCGCCAGTCTGCATGACGGCTGCGCGTGTATTGTTATCCGGAACCGTGCGGAAAGTCAGCGTATCGACTTTTGGAAAGCCTTTATTCCAATAGCCATCAAACTTTGCGGCCTTCATATACTCGGAGGGTTTCCATTCGACAAATTTGAATGGGCCAGTCCCCACAGGGTTCAGACCGATATCCTTGCCATATTTAGTTAATGCAGTGGGTGAAATAATCATGGCTGATGGATGCGCCAGGGCGTTGATAAACGCTGAAAATGGTTCTTTCAGCGTAATACGCACCGTCATTGGGTCAACAACTTCGGTCTTAGCTACCCGGTTGAATTGTGTATAGCGCGCGAGTTTGTTCTCGGGATTTGCGACGCGATCAAAGGTCGCCTTGACGGCCTCGGCGTTGAAATCCGAACCATCATGGAACTTCACCCCTGAGCGCAACTTCAATGTATAGACCAGACCATCGGGCGATACGCTGTATTCGGTTGCGAGTTTAGGCTGGATTTTTAGATCTTTATCGAATTCATATAAGCCTTCGTAATAGGCTTTACCGGCAGCTTGATTCAGCGTGCTATTGGTGTTGTATGGATCGAGGGTTTCGAGCGCAATTGCAACCGCAAAGGTCACATCTTTTGCAGCCAGGACTGCTGGGGCGAACAACACACTGCCTAACATGCTGGTAGCGAGTGTGGTTGCCAGCGCAAAGGAGGCAAGCGCGCGGATTTTAAAGAGTCTGACGGCCATGTGTATTTCTCCAGAGAATTCGGATTCAACATCCACGATTAAGACAACAATCCTGTACTAAGTTCAAACTGCTTTGCTTCAATATTGCCCACCCACGCGATGACGCGCGACATAGTGGTCAGGTCCAACTTTTACCAATGGCTCAACCACTGGCATATCGTCCAGCGCGCGAATCGAGCTGGGCAATTCATCGGCTGCAATCTCAGTTTTGAGATATCGCCTGGAAGGGTCAGCGATCGGTACAGCTGACATCAACTTGCGCGTGTATAGATGCTGGGGGTTTTGAAAAATTTCGCGGCGCGGACCGATCTCCACAATTTGCCCCAGATACATCACTGCGACCCGATGACTGATGCGTTCGACGACCGCCATATCGTGTGAGATAAATAAAAACGACACACCAAGCTCTTGCTGCAAATCAATCATCAAATTCACGATTTGCGCCTGAATGGATACATCGAGCGCAGAGACTGACTCGTCTGCAATCACCACCTTGGGATTGAGCGCAAGCGCGCGCGCGATACAGATCCGCTGACGTTGTCCACCCGAGAATTCATGCGGGTAACGCTGTGCCATCTCAGGGGTAAGACCCACTCGCTCAAGCAAATAGGCCACACGTTCGCGCGCAGTCTGTTGCGTGCCCACGCCATGAATCAACAATGGCTCCATAATTGAAAAGCCCACCGTCACACGCGGATCGAGGGACGCGAAAGGATCCTGAAATACAAACTGGATATTGCGACGCAAGGATTGCAGTTGGCGGTGGGCGAGGCTAATGACGTTTTGTCCGTCAAACTCGATTTCACCGCCCTGGGTATCAACCAATCTCAACAATGCGCGACCAGTTGTCGATTTACCGCAACCCGATTCTCCAACTAAAGCCAAAGTCTCACCGGGATACAAATCAAAACTAACTTGCTCAACCGCGTGGACACGTTGTTTTACGCGGTTTAATAATCCGCTGCGCAGATCAAAGCGTGCGATCAGATTGCGAACACTGAGAATAGGTTTGCTGTCCCGATAAGGCAACTGTGGGGCTGACGTTTCTAAGGAGGAGTTTTCTGCTGGCTTCTGATCCAGCGCATTCACATCGCTAGGCGTCTGCGCCATGAATGTGAGCGTAAAGCGTTCTGGGAAATCGGTATCTTTCATCGACCCCAACTGCGGGACGGCCGAGAGCAAGGCCTTGGTGTAGCGATGTTTAGGCGCATGAAAGAGCTCAGTCGATGCAGCCTGCTCGACTTGTTCACCCTGATACATCACCAACACACGATCGGCAACCTCAGCCACCACACCCATATCATGGGTAATAAAAATGACACCCATCTGCATTTCTTGCTGCAACTGACGGATCAACTGCAAAATCTGCGCCTGGATCGTCACATCCAGCGCTGTTGTGGGCTCATCGGCAATTAGTAATGCAGGCTTACAAGCAAGCGCCATGGCGATCATGACGCGCTGACGCATCCCACCCGACAACTGGTGTGGAAAGCGATCCAACATCGCGCGTGCCTGCGGAATACGCACTTGCTCAAGTAATCGGAGAGTTTCAGCTCGTGCGGCCGCATGCCCGACATGCTGATGCAAGCGAATCGACTCTGCGATTTGCTCCCCCGCCGTAAACACTGGATTAAGCGAGGTCATGGGCTCCTGGAAAATCATGGCCATGTCGGCACCACGCACTGTCCGCATAAGCTTGGGATCAGCATGCGCCAGATCAACCAGCGCACCGTCGCGTCTGCGCAGAGTCATCGCACCATTGATAATTTTTCCACCACCATGTTCAACGAGTCGCATGAGTGCAAGCGATGTCACGGATTTTCCGGAACCTGACTCACCCACGATGGCGAGCGTCTCGCCCCGATCAACATGAAAAGAAAGATTACGTACGGCATCGACCGTGCGCTCCGAGCTGGTAAACCGCACACTGAGATGATCAACACGCACCACACCCTGTTCGGTCATCTGAGCAAAGTCGTTGGAGGGTGCAGTCCGAATCATTAGCGATAGATTTCCGTAACAGGCTCTGATCCGACTCTGGCGTAACCCCGGTACATGCCCTCCGTATTGAAAGGCAGAGTGATATTGCCCCGCGCATCGACAGCGATCAGCCCACCCTTGCCGCCTATAGACGGCAATTCCTCAAACATCACTGCGTGGGCAGCCTGCTCAAGCGTTGCCCCGGTATAGCGCATTCTTGCGGCAATATCGTAAGCAGCGACTTTGCGGATATACATTTCACCCGTACCTGTAGCTGACACCGCGCAAGTCTCATTACTCGCATAGGTCCCCGCACCGATGATCGGGGCATCGCCCACGCGTCCGACTTGTTTATTGGTAATGCCACCCGTTGACGTTGCCGCGGCAAGGTTGCCGTGCGCATCGAGCGCGACCGCGCCAACCGTACCAAACTTTTTATCGATATCGAGTGGGTGCGCGGGCGCTGCAGGCTGACTCTCAACAATAGCCTGACCATCATGATCCAGCACAGCAGCGTCTGGCGTATCGCGCTGCACACGCAGTAATTGCGCATGACGCTCAGGAGTTGAAAAATAGGACTCCTCGACCATCTCGAGGCCTTGTGCGCGTGCAAAGCGCTCTGCGCCCTCGCCCACAAAAAACACGTGACGACTGTTTTGCATGACACTACGCGCGGCCAGAATGGGATTGCGGATGTGATGCACATTAGCAATCGCACCTGTACGCAACGACGCGCCGTCCATAATGGCCGCATCGAGCTCGTGCGTTGCATCGCTGGTGAAAACCGCGCCAAGGCCCGCGTTGAACAGAGGACAGTTCTCTAGTTCGACAACCGCCGCTGTGACGGCATCGACCGCACTCCCACCTGCTTGAAGGACTGCCAGACCCGCCTGCAGCACATGCCGCAATGCCGCGTGATATTCACGCTCTTTTTCTGCGGACATGGCGCTGCGGGTAATCGCGCCTGCCCCGCCGTGAATCACAATGACGGGGTGCATGGATTTATCCTTTTTTGACTGAGGACACGTCCAGTTTGGCATCGGTATTTGCCTGAATTTCTTCGACCGTGATGCCTGGCGCCAGCTCGATAAGCTTTAAGCCATTGGGCGTGACTTCCATCACACCCATGTCGGTAATCACCATATCGATGACACCCACGCCTGTTAAAGGCAGTGTGCACTTAGGCAATAATTTTTTATCAATCGAGCCGTCTTTCTTGCGCGCAACATGTTCCATCAACACGATCACACGACCAACGCCAGCGACCAGATCCATCGCGCCGCCCATGCCTTTGACCATTTTGCCTGGGATCATCCAGTTGGCCAGATCGCCGGTTTCTGAGACCTGCATTGCCCCCAGAATAGCCAGATTGATTTTGCCACCGCGAATCATCGCAAACGAATCTGCAGAAGAAAATATCGACGAGCCAGGCAGCGTCGTTACAGTTTGCTTACCCGCATTGATCAAGTCCGGATCGACTTCGCTATCTAACGGAAACTGACCGATGCCGAGCAAACCGTTTTCAGATTGCAACCAGACTTCCATGCCTGCCGGCACATGGTTAGCAACCAGTGTGGGCAAACCAATACCCAGATTCACATAAAAGCCGTCTTTTAATTCACGGGCTGCACGTGCAGCCATTTCGTCACGAGTCCATGCCATGTCGATGTCTCCTTAGCTCGCTGCACGAACAGTGCGCTGTTCAATGCGTTTTTCAGGGTTAGCGTTGATCACGATGCGGTGCACATAAATGCCCGGCAAGTGAATCTGATCAGGATCGAGCGCGCCCGTCTCCACGATCTTTTCAACTTCGACCACCGTGATTTTTCCGGCCTGCGCAACAGGAGGATTAAAGTTGCGTGCGGTCTTATGGAAAATCAGATTACCGCTGCGATCAGCGATGTACGCCTTGACCAAAGATACCTCAGGCACCAATGCACGCTCCATGACATATTGCTTGCCATCGAATTCGCGGATTTCTTTCCCATCGGCCACGATGGTGCCCACTCCGGTACGTGTAAAGAATGCAGGGATGCCTGCACCGCCCGCACGCAGACGTTCGGCAAGTGTGCCCTGGGGGGTAAATTCGAGCTCGAGCTCACCGGAGAGATATTGACGCTCGAACTCTTTGTTTTCACCTACGTAGGAGGCAATCATTTTGCGCACCTGACGGGTTTTCAACAAAATACCCAGTCCAAAGTCGTCCACACCTGCGTTATTGCTGATGCATGTCAGATCTTTGATCCCCATATCTCGCACGGCAGCGATCAGCGCCTCAGGGATACCGCACAGGCCAAACCCGCCAACTGCGATGGTTTGTCCGTCTTTCAAAATTCCTGTAAGCGCTTCTTTGGCGCCTGGATAAAGCTTGTCCATTCGTCCAGCTCCTGTCTATATTGAATTCAAATGTGATTATGAACGATTTACGGTGGTTGCTAGTGCTTTAAGCACTTCTGTGGGCCAGGGATGTGATTTCTCTGCCTCAAAGTCCATCCAGACCATCACTGAGCGCCCCTGCGCCCGCAGGTCCAGCGTGCCATCTTTTTCGATAACGAGGAGATCAACCTCGTGCTCCATGCTTGAGCGGCCAAGCTTAACCAGCCTCATTCGCACTTTTATCGTAGCCGGATAAGTAATTTGTTTTTTAAAGTCACAGGAACAATGTACAACCACCGGTCCGAACCGCGATGAATCTGTAATATGCGCCGCGTAGAACATGCTGATGCGACCTTCCTCCATGTAGCGGAAATACACAGCGTTATTGAGATGCTGCAGGCTATCGGCATCGGCCCAGCGCATGTTGACATCGATATCGTAAGTGTCGCCTATATGCAGAGTGCCGCCTCCAGGGACTACCGACGTTGATTCAAACGCTTGCTCAAGCTCTGACACTAAGTTCTCCGAAAGAATTGCAAAAGGGGCAGTTCATTGATTTGCAAGGCATTTGCCCTATGAAAAGGGCCGCAGTGCAATACAATCCATGCCAACAATCATACTTTGAAGCTGGGAGAATCTCATGTCGCAACGTGAATCGATGGAATATGACGTCGTCGTCGTCGGTGGTGGCCCGGGTGGCCTGGCGACTGCCATCCGCCTCAAGCAACTCGCAGCAGAGCGCAATCACGAAATTTCGGTCTGTGTGCTTGAAAAAGGCAGCGAGATTGGCGCGCATATCCTTTCAGGCGCGGTGATGGATCCCCAGGCACTGACAGAGTTGTTGCCTGAGTGGAAAACTACCGGTGCCCCACTTGATACACCAGTGACCGAAGACGAATTTCTGTTTCTGACAGAAACGGGATCGCGCAAAACACCCGAGTGGCTCTTGCCTGAGTGCTTTCACAACAAAGGCAACTACGTCATCAGCCTGGGCAACGTAGCACGCTGGATGGGCGAGCAGGCCGAGGCATTAGGCGTAGAGATTTTCCCAGGCTTCGCAGCTGCTGAAGTGCTCTACGACGAAAAAGGCGCTGTGCGTGGTGTTGCGACGGGCGATATGGGTGTGGGTCGGGATGGCCAACCCACCGAGCATTATCAGCAAGGCATGGAGCTGCTCGCTAAATACACAGTTTTTGCAGAAGGCGCACGTGGTCAACTAGGCAAACAGCTGATCGAACATTTCAAACTTGATCAGGGCCGCGATCCACAAAGCTATGGCATCGGTATCAAAGAGCTCTGGGAAATCGATCCTGCCAAATCTCGTCCAGGTCTGGTTGTGCATACCGCCGGCTGGCCACTGGACTCGGACACCTATGGCGGCTCATTCCTCTATCACTTGAATAATAATCAGGTTGCGGTCGGCATGGTAGTGGGTCTCGATTATGCCAACCCGTGGATTTCGCCTTTCGAAGAATTCCAGCGCTACAAGACCCATCCTGCCATCCGTGGTTATTTTGAAGGTGGCAAGCGCATCGCCTATGGAGCGCGTGCCATCACCGCTGGCGGTTTGCTGTCATTGCCAAAGCTGGTGTTCCCCGGTGGCGCGCTGGTGGGTTGCGAAGCAGGTTTCCTCAACGCGTCACGCATCAAGGGCAGCCACGCAGCAATCAAGTCAGGCATGATGGCAGCCGAGGCAGCTTTTGATGCACTCGTCGCTGAGCGCAGCCACGACGAATTGCCCGCCTACCCTGCAGCGTTTGAAGGCTCATGGTTGCATACCGAGCTCAACAAGGCACGTAATTTCAAGCAATGGTTCAAGAAAGGCCGCTCAGTCGGCACACTCATGACCGGTATTGAGCAATGGCTACTAAAGGGCAACATGCCCTGGACCATCCATCGCACCAAACCTGATCATGCCTGTCTGCAACCCGCCAACCTGTGCGCCAAGATCGACTATCCAAAACCCGATGGCGTACTGACGTTTGATCGTTTGAGCTCGGTGTTTATCTCCAACACCAACCACGAAGAAAACCAGCCC
>CAIPID010000391.1 GCA_903865015.1 uncultured beta proteobacterium
CACTACGCCACGGCTGGCCAAACGGCGCACGACAGCGTCAAGATCTTTACGCAACAAAGCAGGGTCAAGCATGATTCATCAGGATCGCAAGGCTAAAGGAGTCAATATTGTAGCCGCCCGCGCTGATTAAGCTCTGATCAGCCACCGCAGGATCCAGGCCACCAGACCTAGCGCGCAAACACTCAATATCCAGATCAGGATAAACCAGAGCCAGGGCTTAAGACGTGGAGGCTTGACGGGGTGGTTAGGGCTCAAGTCTTTTTACCTTTTTGATTGGCGCGTGCTTGTTGGTCGAGCTCACGCAAGTGCGCCATTTTGTCAGCGATTTTGAGCTCGAGACCACGACTGACAGGCTGATACCATCCAGGCTCGCGCATGCCTTCGGGGAGATAGGTTTCACCAGCGGCATAGGCCTCAGGCTCATCATGAGCATATCGGTAGGCATGACCGTAACCAAGTTCTTTCATGAGCTTGGTCGGCGCATTACGCAAGTGCACAGGCACCGGGCGTGACTGGTCTTGTTTGATGAAAGCAACTGCCTGGTTATATGCCATGTAGCCCGCATTACTTTTCGCGGCAATCGACAGATAAATAACGGCTTGCCCAAGGGCAAGCTCTCCCTCGGGCGAGCCCAGCCGCTCATAAGTCAGCGCCGCGTCATTGGCAATCTGCATCGCGCGCGGGTCGGCAAGGCCAATATCCTCCCATGCCATGCGAACAATACGGCGCGAGAGATATTTAGGATCCGCTCAACCATCGAGCATCCTTGTGAGCCAGTAGAGCGCGGCATCGGGATTAGATCCGCGCACAGACTTATGCAACGCTGAAATCTGATCGTAAAAATTATCCCCGCCTTTATCAAATCGCCGAGCATTCATACTCAGGGCGTTTTCTACAAGCGAGCTATCCACAAGCAAACTATTCGAAGCCTGAGCCGCGCTTGCAGCCTGCTCAAGTAAATTCAGAAACCGGCGCGCATCGCCATCGGCATAACCAATCAAGGTATCGACGGCAGCCTCCTCAAAGGTCAAATCACCCAAGACCTTGCTTTGCGCACGTTTCAGGAGCTCGCGCATTTCTTCTTCGTTGAGCGATTCGAGCACGTAGACCTGCGCGCGCGACAGCAAAGCGGAGTTAACTTCAAAAGAGGGATTTTCTGTCGTCGCACCGATAAAAGTCACCAGTCCGGATTCGACAAAAGGCAGTAAGGCGTCTTGCTGGGCCTTGTTAAAACGATGAATTTCATCGACAAACAGCAAAGTGCGACGACGATGCTGATTAAGCGTATGTTGTGCTTCTTCCATGGCCGCGCGGATTTCTTTCACACCCGCAAAGACCGCAGAAATCGCTATAAAAGCGCAGTCAAAGGCATTGGCTGTCAAACGAGCCAGTGTGGTTTTACCCACACCAGGCGGTCCCCACAACAGCATCGAGTGCGGCCGACCCGATTCAAACGCCACGCGTAAAGGTTTGCCCGGTCCGAGCAAATGGCGCTGACCGATCACCTCATCAAGTGTATTGGGTCTCAACGCCTCAGCCAGAGGCGGAATTGGTTTTGTTTTAAATAAGTCTGTCATGCACGTTATTGCATGCGTACAACGTCAGCACCGACGGGCGCCACAAACTCAAACGTCGAGGCGGGTAGTGAAGGATTGCGCTGAATACCGGATAGCTCGACACGCGTCGTTTGTCCAAATGCGTCGAGCAATACGATGCGCACCGGCAAACCATCGCTCATACCGAGTTCAAGATGAACAAACCCGGCGTCGCCATTGCGTGGCTTGGCCCGCAACCAGGAAACGCCGTCACGATCGGGTTGCGCAGTCACGTCGAACGCCGTGTCGAGATCACCCGTACCGAAAAGAATCGCGGCAGGCGACGCGCCAATTGCCTGATCAACATTTCTAACCGTCACTTGATTGAGATCCGGATCAAACTGGAACACCTGTTTTGCATCGGACACTATTAATTGCGCATAAGGTGAAACAACATCCCATTTAAAACGGCCAGGCCGCTCAAAGGAAAACTGCCCGCTCTGTGGACGACGTGTCTGACCCTGTGGCCCGACAACTGTCTGTTGAAACGAACCGGTCGCCGCGTGCACCTGCTGGACAAAACTTTTAAGCTGATCCTGCGCGCTGGCAGCAAACGCCGTCCCCGTCAGCGCTAAGCTCAGCAGAGCTATGCCGCCAAAAACACTCAACCGACCAAACCCACAGCGAAATCCGCTAAACATATCCGCTACTCCTCAGTGTGCACTTTGGGCGCAAGAATTTCACGATTGCCATTTGACTGCATGGTTGATACCAGCCCGGAATTTTCCATTTGCTCGAGCAAACGTGCCGCCCGGTTATAACCAATCCGCAAATGACGTTGCACGAGTGAAATCGAAGCACGCCGATGTTTAAGGACAATTTCAACCGCCTGATCGTACATGGGATCAGACTCGGCATCGGCCATGCCCGTCACGCTGCTCACGCCATCGCCCGTTTCGCCCTCAATCCCGCCCTCAAGCAGACCTTCGATGTAATCAGGCTCGCCTTGGGCTTTGAGTGACTCGACGACGCGATGGACTTCTTCGTCCGTCACAAAGGCGCCGTGCACGCGTACCGGCAACCCCGTGCCGGGCGGCATGTACAGCATATCGCCCTGACCGAGCAATGCCTCAGCGCCCATTTGATCCAGAATGGTGCGTGAGTCAATTTTGGAAGAAACTTGAAACGCAATACGCGTCGGGATATTAGCCTTGATCAGGCCCGTGATGACATCCACGCTTGGGCGCTGTGTCGCCAAAATCAAATGAATCCCTGCAGCGCGGGCCTTTTGTGCCAAACGAGCGATCAGCTCCTCGATCTTTTTGCCAACCACCATCATCAAGTCGGCCAACTCGTCGATCACCACCACAATCGTCGGCAATTCCTTTAAAGGCTCGGGTTGATCCGGGGTGAGTGAAAAAGGATTGGGTATCGGCTCTTCGCGTTTAATCGCATCACGGATTTTTGTATTAAATCCTGTCAGATTACGCACGCCCATTTTGCTCATCAGGCGATAGCGTTTTTCCATTTCGCCCACGCACCAGTTCAATGCGTTAGCAGCTTGACGCATATCAGTCACGACCGGTGCCAACAGATGGGGAATCCCTTCGTAGACGCTCATTTCAAGCATTTTCGGATCAATCAGAATCAGTCGGGTCTGTGAAGAATCCGCTTTATAGAGGAGCGACAGAATCATCGCATTAATCCCCACTGACTTACCTGAACCGGTTGTACCGGCTACGAGCAGGTGCGGCATTTTGGCCAGATCGGCCACCACGGGATTGCCTGCGATGTCCTTACCGAGCGCCATCGTCACAACCGAATGACTGGAGTGATATGTTTGCGAACCCAGAATTTCAGAAAGTTTGACGACCTGACGACGCGGGTTGGGCAATTCAAAACCCATTAGATTTTTACCCGGAATCGTTTCAACGACACGAATACTCACCAGGCTCAAGGCACGGGCGAGATCCTTGGCCAGATTCACGATCTGACTGCCTTTGACGCCAGTGGCTGGTTCGATTTCATAGCGGGTAATGACAGGGCCGGCCATCGCAGCCACAACCTGCACCTCAACGCCAAAGTCAGCGAGTTTCTTTTCAATCAGGCGTGACGTGAATTCGATGGTTTCTGCAGAGACGGTCTCAAAAGCAGGCGGTGCCGGATCGAGCAGGCTTAATTCAGGCAGATGGCTCTGGCCGTCTTTAGCGGGCTCCACGAAAAGCGTCTGCTGCATTTCTTTTTGCATACGCTCGGATTTCGGCACGACAACTACTGCTGGCTCAATGCGAACGGGTTGCTCGTGGACGATTTTTTCGTGTTTGGCTTCGACTTGTTCGTGTCGAACCGCCTTAGCCACCTCGCCGGCGCGACGATCCTGACGCGCGCCCCGCAATTCTTTAATTTTGACGGTGAGAATTTCTAGCCAGGTCCCCACGCGCTCAGCGAGATTGATCCAGGAAAAGCCAAAAAATAAACTTGTACCCACGGCGATTAAACCGAGCAGAATCAGCGTACTGAGCGAAAAACCGACTGCCTGAGCGAGAAAGCTAGACCAGGCCTGACCAATCACACCGCCCGCGCCACCCGAGATATCTGTCCGGCTGGGCAGCTGTGTGCCAAACGAGCTCAAGCGATAGGCTTCAAGCCCGACTGACCCCATCAAGGCCATCAGAAAACCAATTCCTTGCTGCCATTGCACCAGGGCCAGGGTTTCAGGCTCACCCCGAGCACGAATCTGATTAGCTAGGCGTAAATAGCCTGCACGAACCCGATGCAACAGCAAAACAACCCACCACCAGGCAGAAAAACCGAATAAATACAACAATATATCGGCTAAATACGCCCCAACCAGACCACCCCGGTTATGCAGAATGGCCGCACGTGAGGAATGAGACCAGCCCGGATCGGTGGGACTCCAGGTAAATAACACCAGCGTCAGCCAGGCCGCGAGCGCAGCAAAGAGGATCCAGCGTGCTTCGCGCACGAGATAAACCAGCTTTGTCTGGAAAGCAGAGGGCCCATTTCGGGTGTTTCGGGTCGTGCGCGATGGTCGCGTTGTAGCAGCTGTAAGTCGAGGCATGGAGGACATTATAATTTGTAGCTTAACGAAGAGGGTAAATCTGATGTCGACTTCTAAACACGCCAAAGTTTTAATCCTGGGTTCTGGCCCAGCAGGTTATACCGCAGCAGTCTACGCTGCGCGCGCAAACTTGAATCCAGTCCTTGTTACCGGCCTGGCACAAGGCGGGCAACTCATGACCACCACCGAAGTCGATAACTGGCCAGCCGATGCTGCAGGTGTTCAGGGGCCAGAGCTGATGCAAAGGTTTCAAGCGCACGCAGAGCGATTTAACACCGAAATGGTGTTCGATCACATCGCCAGCGTCGATTTTTCTTCACGCCCCTTCAAATTAACCGGGGACGGCGGCAATATTTACACCTGTGATGCCCTGATTATCGCAACAGGCGCCTCAGCGAAGTACCTTGGATTGCCCTCAGAAACAGAATTTATGGGGCGCGGCGTATCGGGTTGTGCCACATGTGATGGATTTTTCTACAAAAACCAGGATGTCGTCGTGGTAGGCGGTGGTAATACTGCTGTCGAAGAAGCCCTGTACCTGTCAAACATCTGCCGTACGGTGACGGTGATCCATCGTCGCGACAAATTCCGCGCTGAGCCCATCCTAATCGACAAGATGATGGACAAAGTCGCGAATGGCAATATGAAACTCGCAACTCACAAAGCACTAGACGAGGTACTGGGCGATCAGTCAGGTGTGACAGGCGTGCGTTTACGCGACACCAACACAGGCGAGACGCAAGATCTGCCTGTAACAGGCGCCTTTATTGCCATTGGTCACCAACCCAACACCTCTATTTTTGAGGGCAAGCTTGAGATGGCCAACGGTTATATCGTGACCCGCAGCGGACTATCAGGTTTAGCCACCATGACCTCGGTCGAAGGTGTATTTGCAGCGGGCGACGTGCAAGACCACGTTTATCGCCAGGCGATTACCAGCGCCGGTACCGGATGCATGGCTGCACTTGACGCACAGCGCTGGCTGGAGAATGCGGGGGAGTAAAGCGGGCCTGGCCGATCTCAGACGTTTAAACGAGAAAGCCCAGGCAGCACGCAAAATCGCCGAGGCACGTGCACAGATTGCGCGTGCCTCTGAAAACGCTTCTGCGCAGCAGCATCCGCAGTTGCTCTCCGAAGATGCGCGCAAGCTTTTTGCACGAGCAACGCAAGCCGTTGCGCCCATTCAGGCTAAGAGCCGGGTCTTGCACTGTCGCACCGAAAACCAAGGCGCCAGTGCCGCTGCTGCAAACACTCGTCAATCGGATATGGCGCAGTTACTCGAACAAAAGCGTATGCGTGCTACCGGCCAGCCTGACGCCACGCACGCAACGCGCCCAGGCAAACCGCAATCCGGTATTTCAGACATTTACACGCCGATCAAAGATACCGCTACGGATGTCGCCTGGGCCTCGCCAGGAATAGGTCCAGACACGCTTCGCAAACTCAAGCAGGCTTTCTGGCCTGTGGGTGCACAGCTTGATTTGCATGGGATGAATAGTGATCAGGCGCGACCAGCACTGCTTAATTTTATCGACAGCAGCCAGCAACACGGCACCCGTTGCATCAGGATCATTCATGGTCAGGGCTACGG
>CAIPID010000392.1 GCA_903865015.1 uncultured beta proteobacterium
CTTCGTCAAACAAAATATTGTCAGGTAAATCGCCTTTAAAAGACGCATTGATATTTTTAGCTGAGAGCTCCCTGGAAGACAGATCAATATTCAGAACTGCCTGTGCGCTGAGCTTAGCTTGCGCTTGAGATCCGGCATGCTGGATGCGTGCATTGAGCTCAGCTTTGAACGGTTCGCCCTTTGTGATCCGCCCAAATTCAAGAGAAGCATCTTGCAGTTTCCAGGTGGCTTTCCGGGAGGCATCCAATACTGTGAATTCGGATTTTTTAATCACGATTTCGGCGATATCAATTGAAATATCGTCCATCAACAAACCGATATCACCTGCCTGCGTCACAGGCGCAGGGGGCTGTCCCCAGCCAAGCAAATCTTCAAACAAAAAATTACCCAGCTGGCTACGCTGCACCTGAGCTTTCAGGCCACCAAGTGAGACCTCTTCGATGACGAGGTGATTATTGAGCAATGGAAGGATGGCGATGGTGGCACGCAAATCCTCTACTGAAGCGAAGACTTCCTGGCTCGCACGCTCAGACAAAGACACCTGCCTAGCCTGAATGGCGATATCCGGAAAAAATACGACTTTAAGATCACCCTGAATCGTTAATTGACGATCCAACCTTTGCTGAACCAAAACCTGCAAAGCATTTTTATATGAGTTTGGATCGAAAGACCATAAGAATGCCGCAAGCCCGCACAGCGCCATCACGACGAGAGCAACAGCTGTCACAAAAATTTGTCTGATCCAGAATTTCACTATGCAGTCTTAACATTCTTCATACAAAGAACATTGTAGATGCTCATGGCTCATTTATGCGTAAAGATTTCAAGCTTTCACCAAGGTTTGTTATGCTCGAAAATATTCATATTGACGGGCAAGTATTCTCATGAAAATCGATCACCTCGACCACCTCGTACTAACTGTTGCAAGCATTGAAAAAACCTGCGATTTTTATGGCAGGATTCTTGGCTTTGAGGTCGTTACATTTCAGGGGGATCGCAAAGCACTGAAATTCGGTCAGCAAAAAATCAATCTCCATCAGACTGGTCATGAGTTTGATCCCAAGGCCCTCTCCCCCACTGCGGGTTCGGGTGACTTGTGCTTTATTGCTGAAACGCCGATCGACCAAGTCATAAAAGAGCTGCAAGCTGCCAATATCATTATCGAAATTGGCCCAGTCGAGCGCACAGGAGCGGTCGGGAAAATTCGTTCTGTTTATCTGCGCGATCCTGATCAGAATTTGATTGAAATTTCCAACTATCTGGATTGATTCAAGATAGGGTTTTCCCTGTGCGAAATATGAATTTACTGTCGCGCAACAAAAGACGGGCTACACTTTTTTGAAAGGCTACAACAGTATTCTTGCAACACAAGATACGATAAGCTGATCGCTTGATGATGGTTGATCATTCTGATTAGCGCATTACTTGAATAATTTATAAAAAGCGTCGCACAGTGACGCACCGATTGGTCGATACGACCAGAAAACCGCGAGGAGACAACATGAGTAACAAAACCACTACAACACCTGTGCAAGCGTCACGCCGCAAATTGATGCAAGGCATGGGCGCGGCCGCAGGTATGGCGACCTTCGGCATGCCTGCCATTTCAATGGCACAAGACAAACCGATCAAAATCGGTATGCCTACCATTCTTTCAGGTCGTGTCGCGACACTGGGCATTTCTTCTAGAAACGCCGTGCTCATGGAAGTCGATAAATTCAACGCGGCCGGCGGTTTGAATGGTCGCAAAATCGAAATGGTGATCCGCGACTCGAAAGGCGCTCCACAAGAGGCCGCCCGTGTCGCTCGCGAACTGGTGACCGGCGAAGGTTGCGAAATTCTGATTGACGGCGAAGCGTCCTCAGGCGCTTTTGCAGTACACGAAGTCGCGCGCGATCTAGGCGTTCTGTGCATGCACACTTGCTCAGAGACCTCATCACTGACAGCAGATCCAAAATTACGCATCCCTAATGCCTTTCGCGTCGCGCGCCAGGGCATTCATGATGCGGTCGTAGGTGGCTCATATGGGGCGGGCGTTGCTCGCGCTAAAAAACTGAAGCGCTGGATGACCATTTCCCCTGATTACGCCTACGGACGCGACACCACGGCCGAGTACATGGAATACCTCAAGTACTTCAATAAAGATATCGAGGTCGTTGGAGAGGTATGGCCCAAACTGTTCCAGCCAGACTATAGCGAATCCATTACACGTCTGTTGCAAGGTAAGCCTGAAGCCATCTACTCATGTCTCTGGGGCGGTGACTTGGTCTCCTTCATAGATCAAGCAAATATCTATGCGCTATTTAAAGACCGCCAGTTCATGTCGGTTGCGCTCGCTGACTACACGGTGCTCACCGCGGTAAAAAATGTTCCGCAGAACGTACACTCGGGCAACCGCTATCTGAAAAGCTTTCCCAAGACCGCGGCCAATGCAGAATGGGGCGATGCTTATTTCGCCAAGTACAAAGAAATGCCAACGAACTGGGCTTGGCAGAACGCAGCGTGCGTCGGTTTCCTCACAACTGCGATGAAGAAAACCAACAGCGCGGATGGCAAGAAGCTGGCTGAAGTGCTCAAAGGCATGACCATCGACTCGCCCTTTGGCGCAAACGGCAAGCTGACACTGCGTGCGGAAGACCAGACACTGGTTGATTATGCCGACGGCTGGGGCGAGCTGACAAATAAAGAGCCCTACATGGCCAATCCGATCCCTGGTGATTGGAAGCAAATTTTCGAACTCGAACTAGATTGGAAAAAGCGCAAGGGTTGGGCATAAGTCTTTCGATAGATCTTAGGCAATCCTCAAAGCTCTGCGACTCGCTCTAGCGCGAAAATTTTTCGCGCTAGAGCGGTCTTCGCTATACCCGCTTTCTCGCTACATTCGGAGATATCCTTGGATCCCACCGCACTCTTTAACTGTTTGTCTGATTTGTCATGCATCGTGACACAGACAAGCACTGGTCTCATTTCCGGAGCCCTGCTGTTTCTGGTCGCAGCCGGTCTGACTTTAATTTTTGGCGTCTTGGGCGTCATCAATTTCGGACATGGCTCACTTTACATGCTGGGTGCCTATGTCGGTCTGTCGGCCTACCGTTTAACGGACAGTTTTACTGTCGCGACCATCGCCGCGGCGCTTGGCGTTGGTTTATTCGGTCTCGTATTCGAGCGCCTAATCATGCGCCGCGTCTATAACGCGGATGTGCTGATGCAGTTGCTGGTGTGCTACGCACTGATTCTGATTATGGATGATGTGGTCAAAATCGTATGGGGCGCAGAATTCCAATCGATGGGCATGCCTGAGTTTTTCCAGGCACCTCCACTATTTATCGGCGGCGGTATTGTTCCCGTCTTTTATCTATTCTTAATTATCGCGGCCTTCCTGATTGCGCTGGTGCTCTGGTATGTGCTGACGCGTACACATATTGGCAAGGTCGTACGTGCTGCGGCACATAATCCGACCATGACATCCGTGCTGGGTCTGAACACAAACTGGATCTACGCCGGCGTGTTCGCCTTTGGTGGCGCGCTTGCTGGACTAGCAGGTGCGCTCGCGGCTCCGGTTCGCTCTATGTCGCCAGGTATGGGTTTCTCGATTTTGATTGAGTCGTTCATCGTGACGGTGATTGGCGGCATGGGCTCTGTCAGCGGCGCACTGGTAGGCGCCCTGCTGATCGGACTGGTGCGCTCATTTGGTTCGATTGGCTTTCCACTATTTGTTGAAGGCATCATGTTTCTCGCCATGGCGTTGATTCTGGTGCTCAAACCAAGTGGTCTGCTCGGTAAGGAGCCACGCCCATGAAAAGCATTTCATTTAAAAAGGAATTGCTGATAGCAGCCTTATGCCTGGCGATTCTGATAGTCATTCCCTTTTTGACATCCTCGCGTGTCGCACTCGATTTTGTGATTCGACTGGCCTCCTACGGCATCTTTGCGACTTCACTCAATATTTTGGTGGGCTATGGTGGAATGGTGTCCTTTGGTCATGCGCTGTTTTTTGGTGCGGGCGCCTATGGCTTTGGCCTCTTGATGCAAAAAACCGGTGCATCCATTCCCATGGCAACACTCGGTGCGATTTTGTTTTGCGCAGCAATTGGCTTGCTCGTTGGTGCGATATGCGTGCGGCTAAAGGAAATATATTTCTCCTTCCTGACGCTTGCTTTCCAAATGTTGTTCTATAGCGTTATTGTGACCTGGAGCGCTTTGACCGGCGGAGATCAAGGGCTCACAGGCGGAATCCCACGCACACCATTTTGGGGAATCAATCTTGGCGACACGACACACATGTATTGGTTCGCCAGTGTGGTTGGTATTGTCTGCCTAGTATTAATGCGCTACATCCTACAGTCACCCTTTGGCTACACCTTGCGCATGGTTCGAGACAACGCGGATCGCGCGCGTTTTCTGGGTATCGATGTCTGGCGGGTAAAGCTTTACGCTTTCATCCTGTCAGCTTGCTTTGCCGGCATCGGCGGCGTGATCATGGCAATCTTTGTATCGGGTGCGTTCCCTGACTTTACATACTGGACCATGTCCGGCGAAGCCGTCTTCATGATCATGATGGGTGGCCTGAATGCGTTTATCGGACCGATTGTCGGCGCAGCATTATTAATGCTTTTCAATGATGTCATTAGTCGCAGCACCGAATACCACGGACTTGCGCTTGGCATCATCGTGCTTATTTTCGCACTGGGCTTTAAGAAAGGTATTACAGACTTCATCCAGCAGGCCTATCGCCTGGCAACTAAAAAAGGAGCTTAAATCCCATGACTCAACCATTTATCAGCGTTGTGACGGGTGGCTCAAGTGGCATTGGTGCAGCTTGCGTCAGCCACCTCGCTCGCCGCGGCGACACCGTCATTTTGCTTGATCTGCCTGGCACCTGGGATGATGCAAAGCTTAAAAAACTCGGTGCGCATGCAGGCTATGCCTGCGACGTGACTGACGAGAAAGCTGTACGCGATATTGCCGCGATGATTGAAAAAAAGCACGGGCCAGTATCCGGACTGGTCAATAGTGCCGGCATCCTTCAACATAAGCTGCCACCTGATCAACTGAGCATGAAAGAATGGGACAAGGTCATTGAAGTAGATCAACGTGGCACCTATCTGACTTGCGCCGTCTTTGGCGCACGCATGGCCGAGCTAGGCGCAGGTGCGATCGTCAACATTGCCTCGGTCACAGGCTGGCGCTCTGTTCCCTTACATGCCTATGCCCCCGCAAAAGCGGCTGTCATCTCAATGACCGCTTGTCTTGCTGCGGAATGGGGGCGCTCTGGAGTTCGCGTGAATGCGATTTCACCGGGCTACACCATCACCGAAGCGCTGCAGGCTGCAATTGATCGCGGCGATCGCGATCCGAAAGATTTAACGATACAAGCCGCGCTCGGCCGCATGGTGACGCCAGATGAAATCGCTGACTCAGCGGGATTCCTATTGTCTAAAGCCGCGTCGGCCATCACGGGCATCAACCTGCCCGTCGATGCAGGCTGGTTGGCCGGAGCGAACTGGATGACTTATGGCGGTCTGCCTGCATCCAAACAAGTTAAATCGGCTGGAGTAAATTAATGCTCAAGATCGAACATCTATGTAAATCCTTTGGCGGCGTGGTCGCGACCTCAGATGTATCTATTCATTTTCCGAAAGACTCACTGCATGCCGTGATTGGGCCTAACGGGGCCGGCAAAACGACATTCTTCAACCTGATCTCCGGAGCGTTGACACCGGACTCCGGTCGCATCATTCTCGATGGAGAGGATATCGTAGGCAAGTCCAGCCAGACGATTGTGCAAAAAGGAATTGGTCGGGCTTTTCAAGTGGCGAAGCTTTTCAAAACGCTCACTGTAGAGGAATCTCTGCGCGGCGCGTTGATGTCACCCCTTGGCAAATCACGGCAGCTGCATGGCCGCTTTCCTTTGGCTCAAACACGTGATCGCGCCTATGAAGTCATGGAGCAATTAGGCTTGCACACCAAGGCGAATGTCATCAGTGGCAACCTATCGCATGGCGACCAAAAGTTACTCGACATGGCGCTTGCGCTTGTGCTTAAACCAAAAGTACTGTTGCTTGATGAACCCGTTGCGGGTATGGGACCAGAAGAGCGCGAGCAAATGATCGAAACTGTTTACGCACTATGGAAAAAAGGCGGACTGACGCTGGTACTGATTGAGCACGACATGGAAATTGTTTTCCGTATCTCTCAAAATATTCATGTGCTTTCGTATGGCAAACTTTTAGCCGAAGGTAATCCAGAACAAATTCGTAATAATCCCGCGGTGATTGAAGCGTATTTGGGAACGCCGCAGGAGGCGCACGTATGAGTCAGACGGTCTTGCAAGTCAATAAAATCAATGTGTTTTACGGCAGCAGCCAGGTCCTGTTTGATATGTCGCTCGACGTCAAGCAGGGGGAGACGCTCGCCCTGCTTGGCCGCAATGGTGCTGGCAAAAGCACGACCATGAAAACGATTGCGGGTGTGCTCACGCCAAAACGTGGCGACATCCAATTCAAGGGCCAAGCGATCAACGGCCGTCCTGCACATTTGATTTCTCGCGCGGGCATCAGTTTTGTACCTGAAGATCGGCAAATTTTCCCTGACCTGAGTGTCGAGGACAACCTGACGATCGCCATTAAAAATGGCGCGGATGGCACCAACGCCTGGAGCCTCGAACGGGTCTATGACATGCTGCCTTTACTGGCGCCACTTAAAAATCGTCTGGGGGGTCAATTATCCGGCGGAGAGCAGCAAATGCTGACAGTCGGTCGCGCCCTCATGGGCAATCCCGACGTACTGCTGCTCGATGAGCCAAGCGAAGGATTAGCCCCTATTATGGTTCAAAAAATCGGAGACTTGATCAATACATTACGCAAAGTCGGCACGACCATTGTGCTCGCTGAACAAAATCTCCACTTTTGTCTAGGCCTTGCCGATCGTGCGGTCGTCATAGACAAAGGAGTAGATGTGTTTTGCGGTACGATCACAGAGCTCAACGCGAATGATGAAGTTAAACAACGTTACCTATCAGTTTGATCCATGCAAGCCACAAAAAAATCAGGTGTTTTCTTTTTCGTTGTCGGTCCAAGCGGTGCAGGGAAAGATAGCTTGATTGACGGTGCGCGCAGGGTATTGCCGGGTGATAAGTTTATATTTGCACGGCGCATCATCACGCGCCCGCATGGCTCGCCCGGCGAGGATCATGAGGCGTGTACTGAAGCTGAATTCCAAGCACGCATATCTCAGCATGGCTTTCTGATTACCTGGCAAGCGCATGGATTGAACTACGGTTTGCCATCGTCTTTACTCGATGAGATGAGCGCGGGCTCAAACATCATCGCGAATGGCTCACGCGCCATGGTGGCAGCGTTACGGGAAAAAATTCCTACGCTCATCGTGATTGAAGTCAATGCGCCCAAGAGCGTGCTTGAAAAAAGGCTCTCCTCGCGCGGCAGGGAAACAATCGAGGATGTCGCACGCCGTCTAAACAGGACGGTAGTGGATTACCCCGTAGGCCTATCTGTGCTGCGTGTGATGAATGATGGAACCCTAGAGGATGGCATCAATAAATTCATCCATGCCATCCACCAGCAACTCAGCAGTTAGTTTCCATATCCGTCTGCGACAACAACCTCGACCAGATTTGGCACACCACTGGCAATGGCGGCCTTTAGCGTCTCAGTTAGTTTTGCCGGGTCAGTAATACGCACTGCATTCATTCCAAGACCTTCAGCCACAGCAACAAAATCAATCGCCGGATCATTCATATCCATCGCAACGAACTGGTCTGTGCCGCGCATGGCCTGAAGACGCTCTTTAATGATGCGATAGCTGCGATTATTGATAATCACATAGGTGATGGGCAACTTGAAATGCGCAGCGGTCCAGAGCGCCTGGATGCCATACATGGAGCTGCCGTCACCGATCGTTGCAACGACGGGACGATCAGGCTGGGCGAGACTGACCCCCACCGCACCTGGCATACCGAAGCCTAACCCTCCACTGGCCAATCCGTAGTAGGCCTGTGGATTATCAGCAGGCAGCATCGCACCGATTGCGGGCGCTGCCGTTAACGTCTCGTCAACAATCATGACGTCTTTGGGCAGGACATCGACTAGCTGCTTAACCAGATAGCGCTGGTCAATCGGCATCGCGGCAGAGCTCGCTTCAACATCCTGACGGACCTTGGCACAGTTTGCCGACCAGTTACCCGTGGCAATGTCTGCCAATCGCGCATCGGCTTGCTCTGTGTATTGTTTGCTGCGCATCGCACGTAAAACAGGCAACAACGCCTGGAGCGTTTCTTTTACATTCGCTCTGATCGCATATTCGGTTGAATAGTTTTTTCCTAGTTCCCAATCACGCTCAGTAATGTGCATCACAGGCAACTCAGGCGGCAAAGGCTCAACATCACTCTTCGGTGACATACGCAACAAATCCGCGCCGAGGCATAACATCAAGTCATAGGCCTCGAGCGTCTGACGCACGCGTTTCTGATTCCGCGTCAGGTCACCCATACAAGTCGGATGCGTATTGGGATAGCGCGCGTTATAAGGGACGGATTCCTGATAGACCGCAGCGCCCAACAACTCTGCTAATTCGCAAGCTTCTGCAAAAACATCCTGGTTCGCGATCTCGCGACCCGCAATCATCACGGGCTTATTAGATTGCAATAAACGTTGCGCTATTTGCTTGATGGTTTGATCACTCGGACGCACATTGCTATCAACGCGGGTGGGGAAACCAAAGTCGATTTCGGCTTCTTCGTCCAGGACTGAACCAGGCAGACTAATGAATACAGGGCCTGTCGGCGCAGTCATCGCGATCTTGGCTGCGCGACGAATCACGCGCGGGAGGTCTTCGATACGTGTGACCTCAAACGACCATTTCACAAGCGGCGCAGCGATAGGCACAAGATCGTCATACAAGAGCGGCTCTTGCAGACCGTACCCCACCTCATACTGACCCGCAGTAATGATAATCGGTGAGCCTGAAAATTTTGCACTGTAAATAGCGCCCATCGCATGACCCAAGCCAGGCGCGCAATGCAAATTACACGCAGTCAGTTTGCCTGAGGCTCGCGCAAAGCCGTCTGCCATCCCGACCACGATTGACTCCTGCAAACCCAGCACATAGGTGAGCTCGGGGAACTGTGGCACAGCTTCCATGATGGCAAGCTCGGTTGTGCCAGGATTGCCAAACATGTGCGTGACGCCTTCATCAAGCAACAGTTTGATGAACGCCTGTCGGCCAGTCATTTTCTCAATAGCCATGATCTTAAAATCCCGCCAGTTTTTTCATCACATCAACATCCACGCCCAGTTTTTGAGCAGCGGCCAGCATATCTTGCCAGGTGTTGTCATCGACAGGCACACCCTGGGCAAGGCGCTTAGCGCGCGTCTCACGCTCAGGCTCGCCAGCAATGCGGACATAATCATTGCCAGGTGCCGCAGGTGATGCTTTCACCCAATCGATGAAAGCTTTCATTTCAGAATTAAAGATCGCGCCATCCGCAAGTTTTTTAGGGTCGATGATGATAGTGAGCATGCCGTTGAGAATCCGGCGCTTGCCATCTGCAGGGCCTGATGTGGTCAAACCGCCAGCCAGTGCACCGCCCAATAGTTCGCACACAAGTGCCAATCCAAAACCTTTATGGTCACCAAAAGTCCGCAAAGCGCCGAGCGGTTCTTTCACGCCATAAATAGGATCCGTGGTTGGACGGCCTTGGTCATCAATCATCTGACCGGCGGGCAGCTGCTCGCCCTTATTGTGCGCCACGCGGGTTTTACCCTGCGCAATCACACTCGTTGCGAAATCAAGCAATATGGGCGGCTGGCCTTCGACAGGTATGCCAACGGTAAATGGATTCGTGCCGAAACGCGCATCGCCACCACCATGGGGCGCCACAATCGGACGCGAAAACGCGTTCACAAAATGGATGGATATCATGTTTTGTGCGACGGCCATTTCAGCCCAGGCACCAATACGACACAGATGATGTGAATTACCGAGCGCGACCACGCAGCTGCCATGTTCTTTAGCACGCGCAATACCAAGTTCCATGGTCTCATGACCAATCACCTGACCAAATCCTGCCTGACCATCCAGGCTGAGCATCGCGCCACTATCCATGCGGGTTGCAATATGCGCGTTGGCTTTAAGACCGCCTTCGAGAAAGGCTTCGGTATAGCGCGGCAACATACCCACACCGTGAGAATCGTGCCCGGTCAGGTTCGCCTGTATCAGGTTCTCCGTGACCAGCTCAATTTCTTTGTCCGAGCTGCCGTAGCCTTTAACCAAATGGCGAACTGCCGCGCGTAAACGCTCAACTTCAATATGGTGCATCTGTGCCATGCGTGTCTCCGTCATTATTTTTTTTATTTTGACACAATCACGGGGTGAGATGACTTGCTTCAGGGCAAAGGAATAGAAAAAATCGCTTTAATTGTCAGTGAGTCAGTATTTTGTGTCAGACCTTTACCGATACCAGCCTGAAATGCGAAGGGCTTGCCATCCCAGTACATCATCAAAAAGGCGGCTTGACCTGTTTCTTGATAATTGATGGTCTGATTCAATGCACCCACGTCAGAGTAATACTCAACCCCAAGGGCTAAATCGGTCGCGACCTCGCGAGACACGCGCGCGCCAAGAGAAAAATCAGGGCTCGTGCTTTGGTAGGGTTGCGAGAGCTGATAGCCAAAAACAGGATTGATCGCAACCAGCCATTTATCGATGTGCTTTCCAAAAATGAAACGCGCCTCTACGCCGTAGCGGGATTGCTCGTATTGATAAAGTACATTTCCGACTTCGAGATTGACGCCTGCAAAAAAATCATAGCCATCTTTTTCGAGGATAGGCAGCCATTTCAGGCGCGCTTTGTAGCCTGCATACTCCCAATTGCCGCCATTGAATACCGTATTCAAATAAAGGCCTGCCTCCAGGCCGTGCCCCAAACCGTAGGCAAGCTCCGGGGTTAACCTGGTGTTGCCTGCGTTCATCACCTCCCCGCGATAACTCGGGGTTTTGATTCCATTTGGTGTGGTGTTGACGTGCAACTCAAGGCTGTACTCACCTTTATCATTGATCTCATCATCGTAGACTTGAATTTCGTCCTGTAATACGGCATGACTGGCTGGTGCGAAAGCCATTAAAAAGCATGCCGCCAACAAAACAGGTAAAAAACGTTTCACAATGATGACCACCCATGCAGTATTAGGGAAAACCAGTATGTATCATAGCAAAACACACCGTCAGAAAAGGTCATATTTCTGGATTAAAACGTTTTAATGAATGGCCTTATTCATTGCCTGCGTCAACTCAGCGATTGTGTGTTGTTCTAAATTGCGCAGTACCCCCAAGAGCCCCTGAACCGCTGCAGGATTAAGATCTGCTGCGTTTTGCTGGAATTTGCGAATGAAATCGTCGTCCGAGGCAGGGTTTTCAGGCTCACCATTCGGTAAGGGCACATCAATCTCAAAAGCAGATCCGTTTTTAGTCTTGATGGTGAGTGCCGCGCCACGTTCGCGAGGATAGGCTTTTTCCCAGCGTTCGCTCGTACCTGAGGTAATCCGCGAGGCAAGTGCTCGAATTTCTTCGTTTTCGACCGTTTCAGACGTATAGCGATGCTCACCCGCATCACCGCAATAAGCAGCCATCGCGCTGGAGAAAGCCAGGCTGAATTTTGCGCCCTCCGGCGATTCTGGGAGCTCGGTTGATCCGCAGAAACTCACCGCAACGGGATACGTCGTAATATTGACCGTATCCAGATCCTGGAATTTAAGCTGCTTATCGCGCATAACGGACAGCAGGCCATCAATCGTCGGATGGATGTGGCGACACGCCGCATGGAATTTAATGTATTGCCCCAGGATATAAAAATCTGACCCCAAGCCATCAAACAAATGCTCGGCATTGACACTATCAGCCATTGCTTTGAATAAGCCCTTCTCACCCTCAAGTGCTTTCATGGGACCTTTCGCGCCACGCATCGCTAACTCAACAGACAAGACGCCCGCCATGGCTGCTTTACCAGGATGAATCGGTTTGACCATCGCGCCATCGTTAAGGATTTCAAGCAATCCAGCTCCTTGCAGCGCGGCGATACCCAGCGCATTTGCCATCTGCTCTTTATTAAGTCCCGCCATCACACCAGTAGCGGCGGCGGCACCGAGCACACCAATCGTGCCTGTTGTGTGAAAGCCCCGACCTAAATGCGAGGGGTTCATCGCTTTAGAAATACGATTAACGATTTCGTAACCCATCGTCATCGCGAGCAAAAATTTCTTTCCATCCAGGTTTTTAGATTCACCAAAGGCCAACGCCGCCGGGATCACGGCGACACCAGCATGCACGCCACCGTAGCGGTAACCATCATCCATATCCAATGCATGGCTGCTCACACCATTGGCGAGCGCCGCGTGAATCGCAGGGACTTTTTTATTCGAGCCGAATAGAGTTGCCTGCTCAACGCCTTCGAGACTGGCCATATAGTCAATCATCATCTGAGGGAAATCCATTTTCAGACCCGCAAGCGTCACGCCCATCAGATCAATCGTCAGCATTTTTGTTTTATGGACCACCTCGGGCGGGAGGTCTTCGTATGTCATGCTGCAAAAATATTCTGCAAATTTCTGAATAATGGATTGCATGGTTAGTCTCTTCTTTTAATTTCTGTAAAAAATTTAGATCACACCCTGAGCCTTAAGCGTATCGAGATCCGCATCGCTCAAGCCCAACCATTCAC
>CAIPID010000393.1 GCA_903865015.1 uncultured beta proteobacterium
CTTCAGCATATCGACATTTA
Source organism: uncultured beta proteobacterium (assembly GCA_903865015.1). Lineage (GTDB taxonomy): Bacteria > Pseudomonadota > Gammaproteobacteria > Burkholderiales > Burkholderiaceae_B > Zwartia. The sequence goes on from CAIPID010000393.1 coordinate 21, forward strand.
GTTAGTGGTTGATATGCCAGCCTTTTTGATGACCTGTCCCCAACGCGCATAATCTTTTTGCATGAATGCACCAAAGTCGGCGGGTGTACCTGGCATCACTATCGCGCCACCGTCCTCGAGTTTCTTTTGGAGCTCAGGTATCGCAAGCGTCTTATTTAAAGCGGTATTGATGTAATGAACCACGGCACTCGGTGTGCCCGCTGGTGCCATCAACCCATACCAGACAGATGCAACCATTGTGGGGTAGCCTAACTCTGTGAAAGTCGGCAAGTCAGGCAGCAGGCTGTTGCGTTTAATACTGACGGCAGCGATTGGACGTAGCTTTCCGCTTTTAATATGTGGCAAGAGAGCAGGGATACCGTCAAACATCATATCAACCTGACCGCTTGCTACATCGACGACTGCTGGCGCAGAGCCCTTGTAAGGGACGTGAACCAAGTCAATGCCGGTTTCGGTTTTAAATAGCTCACCTGACAGGTGTGGGGCGCTGCCTGTGCCGGCAGAGGCGAAACTCAATGCTTTCGTTTTAGCTAGGGCTATCAGGTCTTTAACGGAGTTAACAGGTAATTGCGCATTGACTGCCAGGATAATTGGGAACTCGGCGAGTGCGCCAACCGGGATCAAATCTTTGAATGGGTCATACGTTAGCTTGTCGTAAAAATAAGGGCCAATGCCGTGCGTGGAAATGCCGGCTTGCAAAAGCGTGTAGCCATCTGCAGGCGCACGCGCGACAAAAGCACTGGCAATCGTTCCATTCGCACCGGCCTTGTTTTCGACCATGACAGGGGTGCCAAGTTCTTTGGCAAACCCTTCAGAAAGCGCACGTGCGACAAAGTCTGATGCGCCACCGGGTGGGACGGTGATGATGAGGCGAATGGGTTTGTCGGGGAATTTAGCTGCATCGCTAGTCGTATTTTGAGCAGCCGTGACGCTGGTCAAACTGATCAGCACTAATGACATCATTAATTTAAATTTCATTGCGTCTTATCCTGACTCTTGAAAGTGTGGCTGAGAACTGAGCGCTATTGATCAAGCAATATCCATGCCGGGTACGACGCCTGGTGGCAGGCTTTCAATATGCTGGCAGATTGCTCCGGGCGTGGTGAGCCATATCTGATCTCGATGCGCAACGATATGTTCGATGACGCGTCTGAATTGACGCAAACGATAAGGTTGACCGAGAATAAAACTGTGCAACACGACGCTCATCACCAGCGGTCTGCGCGTGGATTCCTCAAGCAATTCATCGAACTGATCAATCAAGCTGTCGCAATAGAGTTGCGATGGGGTTCTGCGTGAAACACATTCAAACGAGTCATTGAGGTCATGAGAGTAGGGGATTGAAAGGATGGGGCCGTGGGCGGTTTTAAACCAGACCGGTTGGTCGTCGAGTGGCCAGTCCATCATATAGCGGTAGCCGGCTTCCTTTAATAAATCCAGGGAGTCATGGGTTTGCGAAATATAAGGGGCTAGCCAACCTGTGGGAGGTTTGCCTTCGTGTCTGGAAATGGTTTGGGTCGCCTCCAGGATACATGCGCGCTCCTCCTGGATGCTCATGTCAATCTGCCGCTCCGCATTGGTGCGGCCGTGAGCGACAATTTCATCTCCTCGCGCGCTGAACGCAGCAATCATTTCGGGGCAGTAGTCATAGAGCTCAGTATTCGTGAGTAGCGCGTAAGGAAAGTCATACGTATTCGCCAGATCAAGTAGTCTCCATGCGCCCACGCGGTTGCCATAATCACGCCAGGCAAAACTCCGGGTATTGGGTTGTGGGGCAGGATTTGCATAATCGTTGCCCATACCTTCACCAAAAGCAAAGTGCTCAACGTTCAGGCTGAAATGCACGGCGAGCCTTTTACCCTCTGGCCAGCTGTAGTCAGGACGACTGTTGATTGCGGAATAGTCATACCGGTGATGGGTCTTTAACATGATGCGCAGATGTTCCTGGTGGTGAGGCGTGTAATATTGCCAACAAAGAATTTAGAATTGCCCATAAATATAATGCTGAAACAACCATGAATATAAAGCTCGCTGAGAATTTCCGTGCAGTTTTTTACGCGCCTTTTTACGCTACCCATGCATTGGGCTTGTTTGCTAAGGAGGGTTTATCCATTAGTTTGCTAGACTCGCCATCACCAGGCGCTGGCATTGCCGAGCTCGCGCAGGGCAATATTGATGTGATGTGGGGCGGGCCGTTGCGTGTGATTAAGGAGCGTGATCTACAGCCTCGCACTGGTGCATCGCTCGTCGCTTTTTGCGAAGTTGCGGCCAAGGATCCTTTTTTTCTTGTAGGCAAGTCAGACCCTGCTAGCTTTCATCTGGAAGACTTGCTCAACCTGAAATTCGCCTCGGTCAGTGAAGTGCCAACGCCCTGGCTGTGCCTGCAGGAGGACTTGCGTGATGCCGGTGTCGATCCCCACGCGATTGATCGGATTCCCGATAGGCTCATGCAGGAAAATGTTCGTGCGCTCCTAAAGGGCGACATCGATGTGGCGCAATTGTTTGAGCCGTATGTCTCTCAAGCTTTAGAGCAGGGTGCGGGCAAGGTACTGCACGCGGCGAATGCACGTGGCTATACCGCCTATACAACCTTTATTTCGACGGTCGATGGCATGCAGCGTAATCGAGATGCATTCGACGCCATGATTCGTGCCATTGAGCAATTTGGACCATGGCTCGCTGAACACGGCGCAGCCGAACTCGCACGTGTTGTTGCACCTTTTTACCCAGATCTGGCGCAAAGCACGCTTGTTAGTGCGATGAACCGCTACCACCAAGCGGGTCTCTGGACCTGTCGGCGAGTGATCTCACGCGCGGGCTTTGACCGGCTCGGAAAGAGTATGAATCACTCCGGTTATATCGGTCGCAAGCCAGAGTACGAGGATTGTGTGGCTGATATTGCTCACGAGTGAGGTTGAAAGCTATCCGGGTCAGCCATTGTCCAGCCATGTTCATAGACCGGACTGGGTAACTCGCCAGTCAGTAAAATTCCTGGCGTCATTTCTCTATAAAGCGTTGACATAAAAGTCACTTTGTTGCCTGAGGTTCTGACCGCAATATGTTTTGTGGTGAGCTCATCGGGATGCTTGAGGCCAGCAGCTTGTAAAAGTTCAGCCAAGGCATGCAACGTATTTTTTTGAAAATGCGCGACGCGGGGACCTTTGTCCATAGGGACCAGTCCGCGCTGACGGTCTGCGTCCTGCGTAGCTACTCCTGTCGGGCATCGTCCGGTATGGCATTGCTGTGCCTGGATGCATCCAATTGCAAACATAAATGCGCGCGCGCTATTGCACCAGTCTGCGCCTAGTGCGAGGATGCGCGCCATATCAAATGACGAGGTGATTTTCCCGGAGGCACCGAGTTTGATTCGGTCGCGCATCCCGATTCCGATTAAGGTGTTGTGTACGAGAGTCAGAGCGTCGCGTAAAGGGGTACCAACATGGTCTACAAATTCAATGGGTGCGGCGCCTGTGCCGCCTTCGCCGCCATCAACCACGATAAAGTCAGGGGTTATGCCGGTTTTGAGCATCGCTTTGGCAATGGCAAACCATTCCCATGGGTGACCAATACAGAGTTTAAATCCAACCGGTTTGCCACCGGATAATCGACGCAGGCGTTGCACAAACTCTAGCAATCCTGATGGCGTGCTGAATTCAGAATGGGCTGCGGGTGAGTTGCAGTCCTCTCCGATTTTGACTCCGCGTGCGAGGGCGATTTCCGCAGTGACTTTGCTGCCGGGCAAAATGCCTCCATGCCCTGGTTTAGCTCCCTGAGACAGTTTGATCTCAATCATCCTGACTTGAGGCAAGGTGGCATTTTCAACAAAGTGCGCTTCTGAAAAATGACCTTTTTCATCACGACATCCAAAATAGCCAGAGCCGATATTCCAGATCAAGTCGCCACCCGGCTGGCGGTGGTAACTGCTGATGCCACCTTCGCCTGTGTCATGCGCAAAACCACCCATTTTGGCTCCAGTGTTTAGAGCCAGAATTGCGTTGGCCGACAGCGCACCAAAACTCATTGCCGAAATATTCAACACGGATAGCGAGTAAGGTTGTGTGCAGGAGGGCCCGCCGACCGTAATGCGGAAATTTTGATCGGTAATTTTTGATGGAGCCATTGAGTGGTTGATCCACTCGTAGTCCTCGCCGTAAACATTTTCTAGTGTGCCGAAAGGGCGTTTGTCGATTTCTTGTTTCGCGCGTTGATAAACCAGTGACCGACTCTCTCTTGAGAAAGGTGTGGGCTCCGTATCGTTTTCAAAAAAATATTGTCTGACCGCTGGTCTTAATGTTTCTAGGATGTATCGCATGTGTCCCAGAATGGGATAGTTGCGCAGTGTTGCATGCTGTGACTGACGCAGATCGTGAATACCTACCAAAGTTAAAAACCATGACAGTGCGGCTAATGCCCACCAGAATTCAATTGCTATGCCGATAAGAGTCATCAGCGGAGCAATGACGCATAATGCGGCAAAAAGCCACATAGTCAGATAACGGGGTAAAAAAATATGCATGATCAGCAACCTGTTAAACGTGGTGTTTTTTCAACACTCAAACCAAAAAAAGGCCGGAAATAGACACCGAGCGCATTGCCCGCAAAGGCTGCGGGCACCCAAAGCCATGCATGGAGGCTGCCTGAGATAATTCCGCTGAAATAAGCCCCAATATTGCAGCCATAGGCCATGCGCGCACCAACGCCTAGCAGCAATCCACCGATGATTGCCCCAATGAGAGAGCGTCGTGGCAGATGCCAGATGGGTGCGAATTTACCCGCGGCACTGGCTGCCACTAATGCGCCGAGCATAATGCCGATATCCATGACAGAGGTGATGTCTTTGGTAATCGGATCCGTAATAACTTGTGGTGTTTTGCTCCAGAAGGCCCAGGTCGCTACATCGACACCCATGGCGTGAATGGCTTGTGACCCCCATAAAGCAAAAGCGGAGGTAATTCCCCAGGGCCTGCCTGCCAGGGCGAGCGTCGCAAAATTCAGGATAACTAGTGCGACAGCCCCCCAGATTAATGGCCAGGGTCCATGCACGAAGGAGGCCTGTTGGTTGGGAACGTAACTGATGGGCTCGATACCAGCGTGCCGACGCTTTTCAATCAGAATGGTTCCCCAGGCAATGAGTGCGAAAACTATAAGGTTGGCAATCAATGCTGGAGCCAGTCCCCACTCTTTCACCATCGAGTAAGGTTTGATGGCTGGCAGCGCCGACCACCAGGGAAATATATAGGCACCGATGACTGAGCCAACGATAAAGAAAAATAGCGTCACAAACATGCGTGTGTTTCCACCGCCCGCGGCAAACAATGTGCCAGAGGCGCATCCGCCACCTAATTGCATGCCCACACCAAAAATAAATGCGCCCAGCAATACAGATACACCTGCCGGCGCCACGAGTCCATTGACCGGGTTGCCAAACAAAGTACCACTTGAAAGAAACGGAAAAAATAAAAGAACGCCTATTGCAAGCATGACCATTTGGGCGCGCAGGCCGGCACCTCGACCGTTTGCAATGAAGACCCGCCAGGCTTGGGTGAATCCGAATGAGGCGAAATAAAGGGTGATGCCCATGAGTGCGCCGATGATCCAGAGTGCCGCATGTTTTAGACTCACTGTCTGGAAAATATATAGGGCACCTGCCAGAATCGCCAGCCCCGCCAGGCTGATTGGCAAAACATTGATCTGAATTTTTTTAAGTGGAGCGAAGGGATTCTCTTGTATGGGCGTGAGGATCGACATATGAATATTCCAGAAAATGAGTGCCCGTTGCACTCAGGTGATTGTTTGTGTGATCCAGGCTAGCAATATTGAAATTGTAATGACTGAACAAATGGTTGAGATCAGGATCGCGCGGGCGCTGGCCGATGCGTCGCGCTGATATATTTGGGCAATCATGAATGGTCCGGTTCCTACAGGAAGGGCGGCCGACAGGATAGCGATTTGTGCCCACATCAGTGGCATGTCAAATACATAAAATACTAAACCGGCCGTGAGCAAAGGTTGGACTGCAATTTTAAGTGAGACGATGCGCATGACGCTGCGATCGAAATTACGCATTGGATTGGCAGCAAGAAAAAGTCCAATCGCAACAAGGGCGCAAGGTGTCGCGGCCTCGCCCAGTAAATTGATATAACGGTCGATGGCACCAGGCATGTGCAGACCAGAGGCCGACCAGCCTATGCCGAGTAAGGGAGCAATCAGAAGCGGATTTTTAACGAGTGCGACACTCACTTTGCGCATCGCAGGAGCTAGCTGGCCGTGATCAAGTCTGGTTAGTTCAATCCAAAGGGTCGTCAAGGCAAACAGGAAGGACACCGTAAACAATGTGGTGATAATAGCGGGGCTCAAGCCAGCTTTACCGAACACAATCAAACACAACGGAATGCCCATAAATCCCGCATTACTGTAGGCCGAGGTCATGGATTGAATGATGATGTCTGTTTTAGGTAAGTGGCTATTACGCGTCAACAAAGCATGTAGTCCAGCCGTGGCGATCATGCCAATTGAGAAGGCCCAGTAAAACCCAGGCTGCGCCAGATCTGCTAGCGTTGCGTGTGACATGGCGTCAAACAACTGGGCGGGCAGGGCCAGGTAAATGACAAATTTGTTGAGACCCTCCATGCTCACGGTGTTGAGCAGTTTGAATCGTGCACAGAGCCAACCCGTCAGAATCAGGGCAAAAACAGGGAAAGCAGCATGAATGACCGCAGCAAGCATGGGTAATGGCGTAAGTTTAAAAAATATTCAGCGATTCAGTTTACATTGTCATACAGGTGTTCTGCGGCAGTAGTCTTTCGTTTAAAGAATAAATAAGGTGCATGCGTGACGATACAAGTCAGATTGGGCAGCTGGCCCGAAATTAAAGATCAGGCTATGCCGATTCGGTTAGCGGTTTTTGTAGAAGAGCAAAAAGTACCGCTCGAAGAAGAAGTCGATCAAATGGATCCGCTTTGCGTACATGCTCTCGCACTGAACGAACAGGGTATGGTGGTCGGGACAGGCAGATTGTTGCCGGATGGTCATGTCGGGCGGATGTCGGTATTGCGGGACTATCGCGGCAAGGGGGTGGGTAGCGCTGTATTGCGGGCACTGATAGAACAGGCTCAGCTTACGGGTTTTGAAGAGGTGGTTTTGCATGCGCAGACGCACGCTAAAGACTTTTATACCTTGCACGCGTTTATTCAAGAGGGAGAGTTGTTTTATGAGGCGAATATCCCGCACGTCAAAATGCGCCGCAAACTCAAAAGCTGAACTTGAAAAAAGAAAAAGCCCCAAATTTTATAAATAGAATTTGAGGCAATAAATTTTTGAAAAGCGTATTTATGCTTTACACTAAAATGGTGCCCAGGAGAGGACTCGAACCTCCACACCTTGCGGCACACGGACCTGAACCGTGCGCGTCTACCAATTCCGCCACATCCGCGTGATGGTCAAGCTTACCGGGCCGCGCCATCGCCGGGCTACCATCCCCTCATGAGCACCGAACGCATCCA
>CAIPID010000394.1 GCA_903865015.1 uncultured beta proteobacterium
CTATGACGCTTGATCACACTCCCCGCCACGCACCAGGCAAACCATTACACATTGGTCTGATGGTGCCGATCAATAACACCACCATGGAAGGCGAAATGCTGGGCTGGTTGCCAGAGGGCTCTACTTGCAAGACCCTTCGCATCCCGCGCGGAAAAGGTTTGTTGACCGAAGAAACGCTGCCCGCCTATCGCGATGCCGCGATCGAGCTCGCCAAACAATTTAACGAAACACCACTCGACGTAATCGCTTATGGTTGCACGGCTGCAGGCTTTATCCTTGGACCAAAAGGCGATGCAGATATTGCCAAGAGTCTGGCCGAAACAACGGGACTCCCTGTCGTGACCACAGCGCGCTCCATGATGCTGGCACTACAAGAGTTAGGTGCCAACAATATTTCTCTGCTAACACCTTATCAGGATGATGTGAACGATCGCCTGAAAGATTTCCTAGGCTCTGAGGATATCAAAGTCGGTCACTTTGATAGTTTTTATGCGGCCGACGTTGTCGCACTCGGACAAATTACCGAAGAACAAGTCGCGACCCGCGCCAAACCTCTTTGTGAGAATGATGTCGATGCAATGTTTATCGCTTGCTCGCAATTACCCACGCTCAACGTGGTCGACCCACTGAGCGCGACATGGGGCAAACCAGTGTTGTCTTCGATTCAGGTCACTGCAAAGCTAGCCATGCAGGCAATCACTGCGAGCAAGGCCGGCTAAGGCTTGAGCTGAAATTAACCCAGTGCGCGGGCGGGTAGCGCCACGATATCTTCATTAGAAGCAATCCTGGCGCTCGCTTCTTTAGCCGCCGCAGTCACGAGTGGTGCGTAGTCTCTAAAGGCATCTACGCGCGCATTATGATTCGAGGCGACCAGCGCGAGACTACCTAACACCTCACCCTCACGATTAAACAAGGGGGCAGCAATCGAAATGATACCGGCGTTGTAATCACCGACCGTCATGGAATAGCCTTGCTGGCGAATCTGTTTGAGCGCAGATTTAAAGGCATCCCAGTCCTCACCCATGCCTACGCTCGCAATCGCATCCGCGTGCCTGGCGTGCAAGATACGCAACTGATGCATTGGCAAATGCGCGAGAATGCTTTTTGCAGAGGCTCCCGCAACCAGCGGGCGACGTTGTCCCCGGCTAAATAGACCAACAGGCACATCACGTCCGCGCGCCTGTTGCACACACATGACTGAGTCACTGAACAAAATACACAACAGTGAGCTGTGGCCGGTATCGATCGTGAGTCTTTGCCCGACGGGTGATCCGGCGATATAGACTGGATCACTTTCACGCGACACACGGTCAAGTTCCATAATGCGCGGCCCCAGCACATAGGAGCCATTGGCGACACGTGCAAGATAGCCAGAGGTATGGAGAACCTTCAGATAGCGATAACACGTCGAAGCAGGCGCCCCGAGATGTTGAATCAGATCTTCAGAAGACCAGATGGGCTGCTCGGTTGTAAATACATCCAGCAAACCCAGCATTTTTTCTAAACTGCTCATTATTGTGTACAACCTGTCTTAAATATATTCACCATCATAGCCTTGGGGATACATATCAGGATACACATCACAAAACCGTTAATTTTTCTCATATTTATAGACAAACTAATCGTTTTAGCTAAAATATGCTCAAAATCAGCTGTGTATTACGTGCCAAATACCTGCCAATACGTACTTACACATGCACTGGAGACCTCAAATGTCCACTAAAAATACGACGCGTAGCCTGCTGACCTGTGCAGTGATTGCCAGCGCAATATTTTCCATTTCCACTAGTGTTCTCGCCCAGACAGCTCCATGGCCTAGTAAACCCATCCGCGTGGTTGTGCCTTTTGCACCCGGCTCATTCACCGATACCGCCGCGCGCACCGTAGGCGCTGAGCTCACCGCGCTACTCGGCCAAACCGTCGTGGTAGAAAACAAAGGCGGCGCTGGCAGTACCCTTGGTACCGACATTGTTGCCAAAGCCGCACCTGACGGCTACACATTCCTGGTGACGGACAACTCTTTCGCGGTATCGGCAGCTCTGTATGACAAACTGCCTTACCAGCCCAAAGAGATCATGCAGGTTTCATTACTGGCCGATGCACCTGCCGTGTTGGTTGGTC
>CAIPID010000395.1 GCA_903865015.1 uncultured beta proteobacterium
ATCTGTCGTGACGCGTGAAAGTCCCAGCGCACCAATGACTTGATTCGCAGGCAAGGTCTGTGCGATCAAAGCGAAACGCATCATGATGTCAGACGGTTTAATCATGCCGCAGACCCCTGCGAGCACAAGCACAAGCAGAGGCGTGAGCAAATCGCACGCAGCCAGTACAGCGATCAAAATAGACATCAGCGCATACAACAAGCGCGTCAACATGAAGAGGCGCCGATAACCAAGCCGATCGCCTGCCACACCAAAAAGTGGCGAGACGAGTGATCCCGCGTATTGAAGCGCTCCAAAAATCACCAGAAGCAAAACAGAATCCGACTCAACCAGGACATACCATCCAAGGATCAGGACTTCCATTTCAAACGCCCAGGACGCCAACAGATCGGCAGGCCACTGAAAACAAAAACTTCGAACACTGAAAGGTGCAAAAAAGGCAGGACGAGAAACAGGCATTAGATACGCTTAATCATTGACAGTTATGTTCGCTTCTTTGATCAGCTTAGCGAAGCGATCCACATCCCTATCAATCAGACGTTTGAGTTCCGGCGGACCACGACGATCATTCTTAGGGATAACCGCAGCGAAAGAATCGAGTTTAGCTTTTATTTTTGGATCACTTAATGAAAAAGAAAGTGCGTCAGAAAGCACTTTAACGCGATCAGATGGCATACCTTGAGGCCCGACAATTGCATTCCAGACACTGAAGTCAAACTCTGGCACACCCGCTTCAGCGAATGTAGGTACATCAGGCATAAGAGGCGAACGCGCCTCGCCCACAATCGCAAGCGGTACGATTCGACCGCTTTTACTTGAAGGAATGATCGTCACGGTCTGGTCAACCGTGATATCGACATTACCCGCCATCAAGTCAGTGATCGCTGGACCACTGCCTTTGTAAGGCACTTGTTCGGCTTGGGATTGGGTGACATATGTGAAATACACAGAACCGATATGACTCGTGCCGCCCGGTCCACCATTGGCGAGATTCAACTTTGGCTGACTCGTGTCACGCATGCGTTTGACAAGCGAGGGCAAGTCTTTGAATCCGCTCGCAACGCTGACCGCTAACATTTGGGGAACATCAGCGACCAGTCCGATTGGTGTCAATTGAGTTTTAGGATCAAAGTTCATTTTTGGATAAAGCGTATTCGCAATCGCAAACGTACCCATATTTCCCAGCATAACGGTATAACCATCTGGCGCTGCACGCAAAAAACGCTGGATCCCAACGACCCCACCTACGCCACCGATATTTTCAACGACAACAGTTTGCTTAAGCGCCTCTCCCATTTTCTCAGCAACAACCCGCGCCAGTCCATCAGTCGATCCTCCCGGAGCATAAGGAACGATCATCGTAATAGCGCGATCCGGATAACCAGCAGCGACCGTGATACCAGAAAAAAACACAAGGCTCAGTGCAATAAAACGTGAACGCTCAAACATGCCATCTCCAAAAATATTTTAATTTTTATTTTTCAAAACTGACTGCACAGCACACTGCAATGCTTACTCGACCTTCGCACCAGAATCTTGAATCGCTTTTGCAAATTTAGCGATCTCGATATTCAGATATTTAGAAAATTGTTCGGGTGACATGACCTCTGAAAAAGCCCCCATTTCGGCGAATCTGTCTTTCACATCTGGCAATACCAACACCTTATTGATATCGGCATTCAGTTTTTTCACGATCGCCGCGGGCGTTCCTGCAGGTGCATATAAGCCGAACCAGGAGACGGCCTCAAAGCCGGGCACACCAGACTCTGCCACCGTTGGGATATCAGGCAGAATCGCACTGCGCTGCCCACTAGTGATAGCGAGCACACGAAGTCGCCCGCCACTGACATGCTTAAGTGAGGTCGGAATCGGATCAAACAGCATAGGGATCTGACCACCGAGCAAGTCCGTTAAGGCCGGGTTACCGCCTTTGTATGGAATATGCGTCAACTGAACACCTGCAGCTGTTTTAAACATCTCTCCGGCTAAATGCGCGCCACCACCCGGGCCGCTTGAGCCATAATCCAGCCCGCCTGGTTTGGATTTGATATAGGCAATCAACTCCCTGACATTCTTGACAGGTACATCGGCATTCACAACCAGCAAAAATGGCGCAAGTGCCACGTAG
>CAIPID010000396.1 GCA_903865015.1 uncultured beta proteobacterium
AGCAATCGTTCACGCCGCTTGCTCTGGTTACGCACAGAGCCCAATGCACCCACATAGAATGCGGGTGAGATAAGCGCTTCGAGTAGAGCCATATCGTCGAGCTTTGGGTCGTGCGTAATTGCGACAATCGCTGTGCGGGAGTCGGTTTGGATCGCACCGACGGCATCATCCGGCATGCCAGCCTGCAGACTGACGCCTGGCATATCCCAATCCGCAGTGAATTCCTCGCGCGGATCGCAAATGATGACCTGGAATTCCAACATGATGGCAATTTGAGCAAGTGCGCGTGCGGTTTGGTTTGCACCAATGATCAGCAGGCGCCAGTGCGGGCCATACACGAAATGGCAGCCTGACGCGTTGACTTCGGTCAGTTGACCGGGGCGTGCATCGGTGAGCGTGGATTTTCCTGATTTCAGATCAAGCCAACGCCCAATCAGTTTTTGTTTTTGTGTCGTATGCACCACTTCTGTAAGCCAGTCACTGGCATGGAGCGGCTCGATCACGAGTTTGAGTGTGCCGCCACACGGCAACCCAAAACGCGCGGCTTCTTCTTGGGAGACCCCATAAAGAACCAGTTCGGGCTGCGGCGGCAGGCGTCTTTCTTGCGCCCGTACGATCAGATCGTCCTCAATGCAGCCGCCAGATACGGAGCCTATGACATGACCATCCGCACGCACGGCCAGCATGGCACCCGCCTGCCGGGGGGCAGAACCCCAGGTTTTGACAACCGTTGCCAGATGAACCTGGTGCCCGTTTGCGCACCAGTCGAGTGCATGTTTGAGTACTTCAGTGTCGAGAGAGTCCATAAGGCGATTTGAGTTGTATGGCGAGCTAGTCGGAGTGTTGACCAATCAGTATACTGATCCACTTTCCGAACGTACAGATTGAGATAACGCAAATGGATCCCTTGTTTATTGTTTTCCTGGCCATATTAGGCTGTGTGACGGGTTTTGCAGCCGGTTTGCTGGGCATAGGCGGGGGCATGTTGCTGGTGCCGTTTCTGACGCTGTTGCTGACGTGGCAGGGTCTGCCGGCACACCTTGTCGTGCATGCGGCGATTGCAACTTCCATGGCATCGATTTTGTTTACTTCTGTTTCAAGTGTGCGTGCGCATCAGAAAAAGGGTGCCGTTCGTTGGGATCTCGTGCTTGCCTTCACGCCAGGGATCGTTTTAGGCGGTTTGCTATCGGGTGGCGCAGTATTCTCCGCTCTGAAGACGAGCTGGCTCGCATTGTTTTTTGCATTGTTTGTCAGTTATTCCGGTTATCAGATGCTGCGTGACAAAAAACCCAAGCCTTCACGTCAGATGCCTGGCGCTGTCGGTACAGCGGGTGCGGGTGCAGGGATTGGCTTTTTGTCAGGGCTGGTGGGGGCGGGAGGTGGTTTTGTTTCTGTTCCTTTCATGCTTTGGTGTAACGTGCCGCTGCATCAGGCTGTTGCAACCTCTGCAGCGCTAGGATTCCCGATTGCACTGGCCAACACGATTGGCTATGTGTGGTCTGGCATGAGTCAGACCGATTTACCGCCCCAGATGATTGGCTTTATTTATTGGCCGGCTTTGCTTGTGCTGGTAATGTTTAGTGTCGTGACCGCACCGATTGGTGCACGGGTTGCGCATAGCTTGCCTGTCAAAACACTGAAGCGCGTGTTCGCATTCCTGCTGTTTGGCCTGGCAGCTTACATGGGCAGCAAAGCGTACTCGGCGTTCATGTAAGTTTTAGCTGCGAGGCGGTCAGGTCGGGTCAGCTTTATCCGGTAGCTTTACGCTGGATAGCGCTGACACTGATGCGTGTTTCGCTAGGTGTTGCGCGCAAGGTGCCCGTGCGCCAAGCATGTCCGTAGGCGACCTCGATGGTCAGGTGTATTTTGCCGTCCGCGTGGCGCTGTGATTCCAATGCTCCCAGCAGTTTGTCCCGCCACGCTTTGCCCGCCAGCCCGGCTTTTCTGCCGAGTGCGGGATTGCCGCCCAATGCGCGGACATCTTCGAGCAGCTTTTCTGCGCTGGAGTAGGTTAGGGTCAGGACCTCCTGATCCATCACCGGGTCTCCGAAGCCTTTTTCTATCAGTAAATCACCAAAATCATGCATATCGACAAAACTCGGTGTCGCGGTGCGCAAGCCCGCGGTAGCTAACGCACTGCGTAACTCTTGCATCGTCCCTGGGCCAAAACACGAAAAAAACACGAGCCCGTTGAGTTTCAGGACGCGCGCCCACTCAGCCAGGACGTCGTGTGGCGCGGGATGCCAATGCAAAGCCAGGTTTGACCAGACAAGGTCCAGTGATTCGGCAGGCAGTCCCGTTTGGGACAAGTCGCTAAGAATCCACTCCGACTTCGGAGCAATACCGCGCTGTTTGTTGATCCAATTGCGAGCAGGACCGGGTAAAAAAGGGCTGACGTGTTTTTTTGCGTAAGCCAGCAGGTCTGGGTTGTGATCCTGCCCAAGATAGCGTGCCTGGGGGTATCGCTCGTGCAGCAGTTCAAACTGTTGTCCGGCACCGCAGCCCGCATCCAGAATGATCGCCGGCGTAAGGCGAACCAGGCGTAACCTTTGCGCCATGCGACGGGCAACTTCACCGTAAAGAAACTGTGCGGCAGACAAGTCC
>CAIPID010000397.1 GCA_903865015.1 uncultured beta proteobacterium
GCGGGGATTGAGAGTGCGCTGATCTCAGGCGAGTCACGAAAGCCCCCATCTGTCACCACACCTGCTACGCCGCGTGCCATCAAACGGCTGACCAGGATAGAGCCTGCCGAGGCCGCGCGTGCATTTTTACGGCTGTCGATCATCAGCACCGCGCCGACCGGGCATTGCTCCACCGCGACGCGTTGAGGATGTGCGCGATCTTTGAAGACCTCGATCGTGTTGAGGTCTTCGCGCGCGGGGATGTAGCGCAATGTATAGGCTTCGCCAACCATGTTTGGCAGGTTGGGATTCAAACGATGCACATCCTGTATGAATTGGTTGCGCAAACCACGTTTGAATAAAGCGGTACAGAGTGTTGCGGTACTGATGCCCATTAGTTTTGCGCGAGTTTCTTTACTGAGAGCCATGTATAAGTCCAATAATTTTTTGAATAATGTTCAAGGGTTTGTTGACGATATGCAAAGCGCTATCAGTAAATATCTGGTTCTGGAACGGCTGCGCCAAACGATGTTTCGAGGAAATCAAAATCGCAACCTTGATCGGCCTGAAGAATGTGTTTGCTAAACATCCAGCCATAACCGCGTTCATATTTAGGAGCAGGTGCGACCCAGGCCGCACGTCGCGTGGCGAGTTCTTCGTCGCTGATTTCGAGATGGATTTTGCGTGAGGGAACATCGACTGTGATCATGTCGCCTGTTTTGACTAACGCGAGCGGGCCGCCGATGAATGCTTCGGGTGCCGCATGCAGGATGCAGGCGCCATAGCTCGTGCCGCTCATGCGTGAATCCGACAAGCGCAACATATCACGCACACCTTGTTTAACAAGCTTGAGCGGGATGGGCAGCATGCCCCATTCAGGCATACCTGGACCGCCTTGCGGACCAGCGTTACGCAGCACCATGATGTGGCCAGGGGTGACGTCGAGATTTTCGTCCTCGATGGCGGCTTTCATTTCAGGATAGCTGTCGAACACAATCGCAGGGCCCGTGTGTTGCTGCAAATGCGGTGCGCAGGCGCTGGGTTTGATCACTGCGCCGTTCGGTGCGATATTGCCGCGCAGTACGGCGAGCGCACCTTCCGCATAGAGCGGATTGTCGAGGGTGCGAATTACGTCGTCGTTGTAGATCTCGGCACCTTCAATATTCTGCCCGGTTGTTTTGCCTGTGACAGTGCGTGTGTCGAGATTCAGATGCGAAGCGATGCGATTCATCAGTCCTGGCAAACCGCCAGCGTAATAGAAGTCTTCCATCAGGTAGGTGTCGCCGCTCGGCCGGATATTGGCGATGACCGGGACTTTGCGGCTAAACGCATCAAAGTCATCGAGCGTGATCGCGCAGTGCTCTCCGGCACGCCTGGACATCGCGACAAGGTGAACGATTGCATTGGTGCTGCATCCCATTGCCATCGCGACGGCAATGCCATTTTCAAAATTGGCGCGAGTCAGCATCTTGGCTGGAGTGAGGTCTTCCCACACCATTTCAACGATGCGACGACCACATTCGGCGGACATGCGGGGATGATTGGAGTCGGGTGCGGGGATACTCGATGAGCCTGGCAGCGCCATGCCGATGGCTTCAGCGATACCCATCATGGTCGCGGCCGTTCCCATTGTCATGCAAGTGCCATGGCTGCGCGCGATACCTGCTTCGAGTTCAATCCATTGCGTTTTTGAAATTTTTCCGGCACGACGCTCATCCCAGAATTTCCAGGCGTCTGAACCTGATCCCAGCGATTTGCCTTTCCAGTTGCCGCGTAACATAGGTCCCGCAGGCAAATAAATGAAGGGTACGCCTGCGGACAGTGCACCCATCACCAAGCCGGGGGTTGTCTTGTCACAGCCGCCCATCAGCACCGCTCCGTCGATAGGGTGGCTGCGGATCAGTTCCTCCGTATCCATGGCCAGCATATTGCGATAGAGCATGGTGGTGGGTTTGACGTATTGCTCGGCTAACGAAATCGCGGGTAGTTCAAGCGGAAATCCACCTGCTTGCAAGATGCCGCGCTTGACATCCTCAACGCGCTGCTTGAAGTGCGTGTGGCAGGGGTTGATGTCCGACCAGGTGTTAATAATGGCGATGACAGGCTTGCCCTCCCAATCTTCGGGTGCATATCCCATTTGCATCGCACGTGAGCGGTGTCCAAAGGTGCGCAGATCGTCTGGGGCAAACCATCGCGCGCTACGAAGTGTGTCTGGAGTTTTGCGTGTCATTTTTAATTTAATTATTAATTTATGAGAGGGGCTGGGGAGGAGAGTATTAAAAGATGCAATTTTGTTAGTAAAGCACTAATATATTAGTGTGTCAACGCTGAATTCAGCAAAATGATTGTGTCATACAGGCCCCTTGAATGAATGTTGTAAAGAAGATCCCGGCGATAAAGTTTGATCGCTACCGGCAAAGTGCGCATCAGGTGTTTGAAGCGCTACGAAAGCTGATCATCGCACTCGAACTCGAACCTGGTGCTGTGTTGCCACGCGCGGAGTTAGCTGAGCACTATGGTTTGAGTCAGACGCCTATCCGCGACGCGTTGACGAGGCTCGCTGAGGAAGGTCTGGTGGATATATATCCCCAACACGCAACGGTTGTCAGCAGGATTGATATTGCGTCTGCGCTCGAAGTGCAATTTTTACGCCGTTCGATCGAGCTGGAAATTCTGCGAACATTGTGCGATCTTCCAGAGGGAGAGCATGCGCTCTTGATTTTGAATCTATTAGCATGTCTTTCGCTGCAAAAGCGTTGCCTGGAGCCCCTCGATTATTTATCACTCGCTGAGGCGGATACGGCATTTCACAAAGAAATGTATGACTCAGCAGGTGTAAGTAATCTATGGCATCTAGTCGGCCAGCGTAGTGGTCAGATAGACCGTCTGCGCAGATTGAATCTGCCGGCTAAAGGCAAAGCGCAAGCGATTGTCAACGATCATGAAGCAATTCTGGATGCCCTGATTAAGAAAGATAAAATCGCAGCAGAAAAAGCGCTACGTACACATTTGAGCGGTACGCTTTCCTTCGTTAAGGAAATCAAAACACTCTACCCGGAATGGGTCAAGGATTGAGGGCTTGTACTCAACCCTTATTCACGTTTGATTTGATCGTATTGGATAAGCCTTTATCGCGAATGCTTTTGAATTCTTCGGTCATATGACTGAGCTGATGGGTATCGAAATGTGCCGATAGCGCCTCACGCATGCCTTGTACATCCATGGAACGATTGAGGGATTTTTTAGTAACCTTCAGACCGAAGGGGGCTGCCTGCGCAATGCGTTCAGCGAGCTCCATGGTCGCGGACTCAAGATCCTGTCTCGCAACGACGCGATTGACCATGCCGATTTCTTTGGCATCCGCTGCAGTCATGCGCATACCGGTATAGAGAAATTCTTTTGCTTTACGCAGACCCATCACCCAGGGGTGAATCAAGACCTCGACCGATGCGGTCGCGAGTGTCTGGCTGACTGGATCTGAAAAAAACGCGTCCTCAGCGGCTACGATCAGATCGCACATATTGGCGATCATGAATCCACCCGCCACGCAGGCGCCCTGGACTTGCGCGATAGTTGGTTTGGGAAAGTCCCAGATCTGCATCGAGTAGTCAAAATAGCGGAGCTCTTCGTAGGCCCAGCGTTGTTCGACTGTAAAGTTGGCACGTTTTTCCTGTGCTTCTTTCAGGTCGTGGCCGGCTGAAAAATGATCGCCTTCACCGGCAAGAATAACAACGCGCACGCTGTCATCGTTTTTTGCTGCTTCAAATGCAGCACTTAACTCGTCAAGCAATTGCTGGTTTTGCGCATTGCGGGCTTGAGGGCGATTTAGGCTGATGCGGCGGATGGCGCCAATGTCTTGGGTCAGAATGAGGGGTTGATTCATTTTTGTCTCGTGATTTTAATTTTTTGTTGCTATGAGTAAATTTAATCGAACTCGAACTTTTATTGGCAATTGTTTTTGATCAAAATAAAAAAATAGCCACCAAAACCTCTGGTGGCTATCTCCTTTAATTCACACTAATTAGCAGAACGCTTGAATACCTGTCTGCGCGCGACCCAGAATCAGGGCGTGCACGTCGTGTGTACCTTCGTAGGTGTTGACGACTTCAAGGTTGACCAAGTGACGGGCGACACCGTACTCGTCGGAGATCCCGTTACCACCCAGCATGTCGCGTGCCATACGAGCGATGTCGAGTGACTTACCGCAGGAGTTACGTTTCATAATCGAGGTGATTTCTACTGCAGCAGTACCTTCGTCTTTCATACGACCTAAACGCAGGCAGCCTTGCAGCGCCAGTGTGATTTCGGTTTGCATATCGGCAAGTTTTTTCTGAATAAGCTGGTTAGCTGCCAGTGGGCGACCAAACTGTTTGCGATCCAGGGTGTACTGGCGTGCCATATGCCAGCAGAACTCTGCTGCACCCAATGCACCCCA
>CAIPID010000398.1 GCA_903865015.1 uncultured beta proteobacterium
AACGGAAAAATCCTGGCTTCGATTAAGGCACGCCTCTTTAACTAAAGAATTCCGTAATCGGTATGAAACAGATTTTCATTAATGATAATGGCTCCATACGTGCTGAAGTGTGGAGCGTGTATATCGCTATTCTTCTGCTCAACATCTGCGCATGGAGCGGGGCATTATTGCTGTTCCAGCAACATCCTTTATTACTCGGCACGGCGCTCTTATCGTTTGGATTAGGTTTGCGCCATGCCGTGGATGCAGATCACATCGCTGCGATTGATAACGTTACACGTAAACTGATCCAGACAAACCAGCGTCCAATTGGTGTGGGGTTTTTCTTTGCACTTGGACACTCTACGATTGTTTTAATTGCATGCATCGCGATTGCCTGGACTTCAGCCCAACTCGCGACACGCTTTGACGACTTCAAAGAAATAGGGAGTTTGATCGGCACACTCGTTTCTGCGTTTTTCCTGTTTATCATCGCGTCAATTAACGCCCTCATCTTATGGTCGACCTACAAAACCTGGCGGCGTTATAAACAGACTGGTCACTACACAGAAGAAAGTATTGATTTACTCGCACCCAATTCCGGGGTGCTCGGAAGATTGATCAAACCCGTCTTTCGTCTGATTTCACGAAGCTGGCATATGTATCCACTCGGTTTTTTGTTTGGATTGGGATTTGATACCGCGACAGAAATTGCCTTGCTTGGAATTGCCGCGACACAATCGACTGCGGGTCTTTCCCCTTGGGCGATCATGACTTTCCCTTTACTTTTTTGCGCGGGAATGACGCTCGTTGATACGCTGAATGGTCATTTAATGATCGGCGCCTATGGCTGGGCGCAAGCGCAACCCGAAAGAAAAATCCTCTACAACCTGACAATCACGGCTATTTCCGTACTCACTGCCGTCGTGATCGGGCTCGTTGAAGTCGTTAGTCTTGCGGGCGATAAGTTACAGCTTCAAGGTTTTTTTGTAGAGGCTGCCGAGTCAATTAGTGAGCATTTTTCGTTATTAGGCTACGGCATTGTTTTGCTTTGCTTGTTGACATGGATGATTTCAATTTTTTTGAGTCGGCTAAAGCGACAAAACAAAATGCTATGATTTTGCTATTGTGAAAATAAACAAATCCAAATCGTTCTGGATATGGTTGACTGCCGTTGCAATGTTGATGGCGGCACTTATGCCTACGCTCTCCCAAGCTGCCCGAGCGCAGTATGGAGCAGATTTGCTTTCGCCCATATGCACAAGCACAGGGATGAAATGGTTTGACGCAGCCTCAGGTGAGATTCGCGAACAGACAGCTCAAAATGATACGGAATCAGCCACGGAGCATTGCGTCTGGTGCAGCGTTCATCCCGTTGCTATATTTTCCCAGATCAGTGCCATTCCCCCGTTATTTCTTTCTTTAGCAGAGACATTACTTCCCGTTTATCGGGTAGTGAGTCACCCCCTCGCATGGCCCCCCTCCAACCCCAGAGCTCCACCCTCGGTCGCTTAACGCGACACGGATACAAAATCTGACCGCCCTTGCGTGATTAAGCGATGCGCAGATTTTAGGATGTGTCTGAAGTGAGATTGTCCAACGTCTTAGGCGTTGCCAAAAATCTATTTCAGCATCTGGAATTTTGTTATGAAAACAATGCAAACACTGCGCCCGCTATGGGCGTTTTCAGTCCTGCCCCTTTGCGTGACAGTTTGGGCTCAATCGACCTCGAATATCCCTGCCGAAAACACTGCAATGACCACAATCACGGTCACAGCTGGTCGAGGCAGCGAACTCGACAATCTCCCCATCAGCACTACCGTTGTGCCACGTGAAGAAGTCCTCAACAGTCCCGAACAACAAACCGATCAGATCATTAATAAAATCCCCGGGATTTTTATTAATCAGATCCCCTCGACCGCCCTCCATCCCACAGGCAGTACCTTCAGCATCCGGGGTTTTGGAACCAGTACCAACGTGAATACATTGGTGATGGTAGATGGTATTCCTTTTAACGATCCTTTTTTCAGAACTGTTAACTGGGCACGCATTCCTAAAAACTCGATCGAAAGTCTGGAGGTCATCCGCGGTGGTGGTGCAACAAGCCTCTGGGGCAATCTTGCCATGGGTGGCGTCGTTAACATCGTCACGCGTCCACCACAGGACGATAAATTAAGCGTCTATGCTGACTATGGCAGTTACAACACGCTCAACACAGGCTTTTCAGGAGCGCTGTTCAAAACCGAAAAAATGTCGATGGGTATTAGTTACGACTATTCCCAGACGCAAGGCTATAACGCCACGCCAGAACAGTATCGCAGCCCCTACATGACGGCTACTGGCTCTCAGGTCAATAATCTGACGCTCTACACATTGTTTACACCCAGTGCGAGCTCTAACTATTACGCCAAGCTCAATTTAAATACGACCTCCGAGACAACGGCAACATGGGAAAACGCCAATAACAAATGGAATAACTACGTCCTGTCTGGCGGCGGCACAACGCGTTTTGAGGACAACAGCAGTATCAATTTCAATGCCTGGGGTAGTTTTCAGCAGATGAAGACAACCAACTCAGGACAGACCCCTACCTATAATATATTTACACCTAATATCGGTATTCCATATATCAGTCAGAACGAAACAGATAACTATCAAAGTTATGGGATGTCCGTTTTTTATCAAAGGGATTTCGGACAATTCAAAGATGTGAAATTCGGTGTTGATGGGAGAATAATCACATCGGACGACAATATTGATCAGTTTGCTGCGACGGGTTTTAACTCTGCGAACTTGATTAATAAGGGCCAGAATACGTTTCAGGGATTAT
>CAIPID010000399.1 GCA_903865015.1 uncultured beta proteobacterium
CCCAGAAGTCCATCCAGACGCCTTGCACCTCATCCATCCGTTTATCAGCTGCGGCGCGGATTTTCTTTCTGAGGGAGATCACGTCTTTGGGATCAAACGTATCCTTGTCTAATTCCTTAGTTAGGGCGGCATATTCGTCCTGACGCGCTTTGCGCATCGCTGACCACAATTGACGACGTGCAATGTGTGCTTTGTCGAGAAGTTCTTTTTGCTTGGTTTCAAGAGCAAGAGACTGCAAAACGCCGGCAGGCAGCTCAAACATATTATCGATCGGCTGATATGGCAACTTAGGCGTAACAGCCTCAGCAGTGGTTTTAGCGGCTGCGGGTTCGACCTGTTGGGCGTTGAGGCTAACAGTAAATGCCGACAAACCAATCGAGATGTAAAGGTGGCTCAAGCGCAAAAGTTTAACCATAACAAAGACTCCTGATGATGCGTGTACAGTCTGGTAAGACAGCCTGAACGGCCAATGAAAAAGATAAATTATTGTGGCCAGGCCGCGAGATACTCAGCCCAGTGGGGCGCTGCGCTCGCCTGCAATGTAGTGCGCACCAAATCAATTTCTGATTGATACGAAGCCTGGTCGAGCTCACCGCGCATCAATCTGAATCGACAGTAAACAAGCCAGGTATTAACAACGTCCGTTTCGCAATAGGCACGCACCTCCTCGGCACGCCCTTCCATCCAGGATTTCCAGACCTGGCTACCATCCATGCCAAGCTTACCGGGGAAACCACAAAGTTTGGCCAGATCATCGAGCGGCGCGTTGGCACGGCCATTGAACTTAGCCAGAACGTCCATCAAATCAAGGTGTCTGGTGTGATAGCGACTCAGGTAGTTGTTGTACTTGAATTCGCGATCGTCTTCACCCAAATCCCAATAACGCGGCGCGGCCACGCCATGTATCAGGCTGCGATAGTGCAACACAGGCAAATCAAACCCAGAGCCATTCCAGCTAATCAGTTTGGGTGTGTATTTTTCGATGGTTTTAAAAAAACCAGATAAAAGTGCGGCCTCAGGATCATCTGCCGTGCCAAGACATTTGACTCGGAATCCCTGATCATCACGAAATACGCACCCCACTACAGCAACTTTCTGTAAATGCAAGGGTAAAAAATCGCTCCCTGTGGATTCTTTACGGGCAGCAAACGCACGCGTCGCGACCTCTACGTCGCTCACGTCATCACTCCAACCGTGGAGCTTGCGCAAGCCCTCGATATCCGGGATTGTTTCTAGGTCGAAAACCAGGCTCGGTGTCATGAAAAATTATTTTGATGGCAAATATTGCATGGGATCGACGGGTGTACCCTGACGACGCACCTCAAAATGCAACTTAACAGAGGATGCGTCTGATTGACCCATCTCGGCGATTTTGGTGCCCTTTTTAACTTTCTGACCAGTTTTGACGAGCAAGGCGCGATTGTGTGCATAGGCAGTGATAAAACCATTGTCGTGATCAACGATAATCAAATTACCCAGACCACGCACACCATTACCTGAATACATCACCGTACCGTTCGCGGCCGCAATCACTGGATCGCCTGCGTTACCTGCGATATCAATACCTTTGGTATTAGCCGTATACCCCTGAATAACCTTGCCCTGAGCTGGCCAACCCCAGTTGATCACGCCTGCATCGGCTGCACGCGAAGGGGTGCTCGGCTCAGTAGCGGTTGTTGTGTTGGCGGGGCCAGACTGGTCAAGCGGGCGCGCTTCAGACTTTGTGTTGGCGGGGATCGCAGTCGGACCGGAGGGTGCCGCCGCTGGCTCAGAACCGTCAGAGAGCTTAAGGATCAGCCCAGCATAAATTCTCTTGGGGTCCGAAATTTTATTCAAACGCTTAATGGTGTTTTCATCCACACCGGTGCTGCGGGAAATCTTGGTCAGCGTATCACCAGGCTTGACCGTGTAAGTCCTGGCAGCCACCGCAGCTGTTGATGCAGAGCTATTCAAATCGTTGACGGGTGCACGATTGCCCGACTGATTGGCACAACCAGCAAGAATCAGACCAGCAAAAGTTGCGGCGATAACGGAAAATTTTCCGCCTAAATTCCACAACGAAGTACGCATAGTTGTAGTTGAATTCATATTCATATTTGTTACCTGCTCTGCGAGCATACTAGCCTCCTGTTTACTCAAGTCTGTAAGCCAGCCTTAAGTGGAACAAATCTAACAGCCTCGAGCTCGAATCTTTCCCAGCTCGATTGACCTGTCCTGTGTACTTTAACCAACCGTTGCGCACTCGCGCCCTCCGGTGCGATCAGGATGCCGCCAATCGACAACTGATCAAGCAAAGCCTGAGGAATACGAATGCCTGCTGCTGCCACAATAATCGCGTCATACGGTGCCGCGGTCGGGAAACCCGCCATGCCGTCTCCGAAAGTTAATCTTACTTTTGTGAGGTGCAAAGAACGCAAATGCTCCCGTGCGATATCGTACAACGCACGAATGCGTTCGATAGAGTAAACCTGATTGAAAACCTGAGCCATCACCGCAGCCTGATAGCCGCAGCCAGTCCCCACCTCAAGCACGCGGTTTGGCATTGCGTTTTCGCACACCGCAGCAATCATGCGTGCAACCACCCAAGGTTGTGAAATCGTTTGTCCGTGTCCAATGGGCAATGCTGCATCGTCGTAGGCCCGGCTCGCGAGCGCCTCATCGACAAAGGTATGACGCGGCACCGCCTGCATCGCGGCCAAAACGCGCTGATCGGATATCCCCTGATCATGTAACCGCTGAACCATCGCAAGGCGAAGCCGTTCCGAATTGAGGCCAAGATTTTCGGAAACAGGCACCACGGCGGGACGGTCTTGCAGCCGAGGCAGACGGGTAGCCGAAATCCGGGTATTGCTATTGGTAGTGGTTATACCTTGCAGTCCACGACTACCCTGGAAACCGTTACCAGTGCCTGATTTAGGGTCGCGCACGGCCATATAAACACGTTTAGGGTTCAGTCCTTGCATAAAGGACCTATCCAGTTCGATACCTGCTTAATCTGATCGTGGTGCGTCAGATCAAGACGCAAAGGCGTGACAGACACATAGCCCTGTGACACCGCATCAAAGTCTGTACCCTGCGAAGCATCTCGCGCATCCCCTGCGGGCCCGATCCAGTAGACGGTCTCACCGTAGGGCGTGGCCGAACGAATAACCGGCTGTGATGGATGTCTTTTGCCCAAACGCGTGGTGAGTACCCCTTTAATCTCAGAAGCAGGCAAATTCGGCACATTGACGTTTAGCAACATGGCCGATGCAAGGGGTTGGCTGAGCTGATGGGCAACGAGCTTGTGAGCATGGGCGACGGCCGCATCAAGATGTGCCCAGCCGCGATCGACAAGCGAAAAAGCTATGCTGGGGATACCAAAAAGAAAACCTTCAGCCGCAGCTGCAACGGTACCGGAATACAAGGTGTCATCACCCATATTCGCACCATTATTGATCCCGGAAACAACAAGATCAGGCCGCCTGTCCAGTAAACCTGTCAGTGCGACGTGGACACAATCCGAAGGCGTGCCATTCACATACATGAAACCGTTAGCCGCCTTTCGCAGAGATAATGGTCGACTCAGCGTCAGTGAGTTGGAAGCACCACTATGATTGACTTCGGGTGCGACAACGGTGATTTCGGCCAAATCGCGTAATGATTCAACGAGGGCTTCGAGTCCTCGTGCGTTGTAACCATCATCGTTTGAAACCAGAATGTGCATAAAAGGCAG
>CAIPID010000400.1 GCA_903865015.1 uncultured beta proteobacterium
GACTACTGTGATGCGTTAAAGCAACTTGGTCACCAAGCGATGATCCAGACTAAAACAGGCCTGATTCTGGATGCTTATTTTTCGGCTACTAAATTGCAATGGCTGCTCGACAATATCCCTGGCGCACGTGCGCGCGCGGAAAAGGGGGAGCTTGCCTTTGGCACAATCGATACCTGGCTAGTCTGGAATCTGACTGCAGGTCGTGTACACGCGACGGATCCGAGCAATGCCTCGCGCACGATGCTGTTTAATTTACACTCCCTTGACTGGGACGAGCAGCTACTTGCGCTTTTCAATATTCCACGCAGCCTGATGCCTTCAATCGTCCCCTCCTCGGGTGTAGTTGGCGAAACAGATCCTGGTTTGTTTGGAAGAGCAATCCCCATTGCTTCAATAATCGGCGATCAACAAGGTGCAACCTTTGGCCAGATTTGCCTGAGCCCCGGCATGGCTAAAAATACGTACGGTACGGGTTGCTTTATGCTGATGAATACTGGTCACGAGCCCGTACCAAGCATGAACCGACTCCTGACAACCATCGGCTGGCAATATCCTGATGCAACCACACATGTTGCCAATACGGCCAGCACATCAGATTCGGGATGCTGCGGCAGTGCGCAAAGCTGTGGTTCGGGCGGTTGCAGCAGCACTGGCTGCGGCACTGTGGGTTGTGGCGCAGGAGGCTGCGGCACAGGTTGCTCAACTCCCGTTCGTACAGACATCACCTATTGCCTCGAAGCCTCTGTATTCATGGGTGGCGCGACCATCCAGTGGCTGCGTGACGGTCTGGGCATTATTGCTTCGGCTTCAGAGGTTGAGGCACTCGCGGCTAGCGTCGCAGATGTCGACGATACCTACCTTGTTCCCGCATTTACTGGTATGGGTGCGCCCATCTGGGATGGTCATGCGCGCGGCACACTGATCGGCATGACACGCGGCACAACCAAGGCACATATTGCCCGGGCAGCGCTTGAGGCGATTGCCTTACAAGTTGCAGATGTCCTGGCGGCGATGCAAAAAGACTCAAAAATCAAACTCACTGAACTCAGAGTCGACGGCGGCGCATCAAAAAATAATTTGCTGATGCAGATGCAGGCGGACTTTCTAGGAATCCCTGTCGTGCGGCCACGCATCACGGAGACCACAGCTCTCGGTGCGGCCTACCTGGCTGGACTTGCAGTGGGTTTCTGGAAAAGCATTGAAGAGATCACCTCTCAATGGGCGATCGACCGTCGTTTTGAACCCGCCATGAACGAGATTGATCGACAAGCCAAACTCGCACGCTGGCACCAGGCGATCGAACGTGCACGCGGCTGGACGGAGCACTAAAGCGTATCCGCGCAAAGAGCCACTATCCAAACATATATGCACACACACATGCAAAATCAACACGCTCAACTTCCCGTAACAAGTTCCAGAACTGAAATTCTGGAAAAACTTGCTCAGCCAAAAAAATATGATTTGGCCATCATTGGAGGAGGCGCGACAGGACTAGGTGTTGCACTCGACGCGGCCGCGCGCGGACTTTCTGTTGTCCTGCTCGAGTCAGACGATTTCGCAAAGGGCACGTCCTCGCGTTCAACCAAACTTGTTCACGGTGGCGTGCGCTATCTTGCGCAAGGTAATGTCCCGCTTGTATACGAAGCTGTCCACGAGCGCGCAACCATTTTGCATAATGCTCCGCATATTGCCCAGCCGCTCGCGTTTGTCATGCCTTGCTATAAATTATGGGAGTTGCCGTTCTTCGGTGCAGGTCTGGTTTTATACGATGTGCTGGCAGGTAAACGCAGTTTGGGTCGCACACGGTTTTTAAGCAAAGCGCGTACGCGTGAAACCCTCAGTAACGTCCATCCAAAGAACCTGAAAGGTGGCGTTCAATATTGGGACGGACAGTTTGACGATGCGCGCCTGGCACTCGGACTCGCGCGCACAGCGGCTCAACATGGCGCACTGCTTGTCAACTATTGCAAAGTCACGCAACTCAATCACTCTCAAGGCCGCGTCTGTGGCCTGATTGCCGAGGATAAGGAAACGGCACAAGTATTCAAGATTGAGGCGGACTGCATCATCAATGCAACGGGCGTCTGGGTCGATGGCATCCGGCAGCAAGATACACCTGATAAAAAAGTTGCTGAAATGGTCGCGCCTAGCCAAGGCGTGCACGTTGTGGTGGATCGTGCGTTCTTACCGGGTGATCAGGCCATGATCGTACCCAAGACGAGCGATGGGCGCGTCTTATTTGCCGTCCCATGGTTGGGTAAAGTCATTATCGGCACGACGGATACCCCCAGACATGACCTGAGTCGTGAACCAGATCCCTTCAAAGAGGAACTGGACTTTATTCTCAACGAATCCAAAAACCATCTGGCGCGTGCACCGACGCGCGCCGATATCAAGAGCATCTGGGTGGGTTTGCGCCCGCTAGTCAAACCACCTGAAAACGATGGCGGCAACACCAAGAAAATCAGTCGTGGTCATACCGTACTAGTGAGTCCAAGCAACTTGGTTACCGTCACGGGAGGAAAATGGACAACCTATCGCGCGATGGCCATCGACGTTCTGAAACACTGCCAGGACCATCAACTGTTACCCCCAGAATCACGATCAAGCACTCAAGATTTACCGCTTGTCGGATCCCAGTCTGGTGCCCCTGTTGGACACAAGATGAGCGATTCACCTGGCCTTGCAGCGTACGGTGATGAAAGTACGTTCGTCCAGAGTCTGCCTGGGGCTGATCGTGCACTAGGTGGCGGACTAACAGAAGCGATGGTGAGGTTTGCTGCGCGTTACGAATACGCGCGTTGCGTTGAAGACGTCTTGGCCAGACGCTCCAGATTGTTATTTCTAGACGCGCATCTAGCGGAAACGATGGCCGAAGAAGTGGGTGCAATACTCAAGCAAGAGACTGGGATCAACCCGCAGGTGGAGGCGTTTAAAACACTGGCGCGGCACTACCTGCACTTGCCAGAATAAATCCCCTTGCGTAATCAGCCATTACGCCGATTACGCATTACGCTTGAGTCAGCCCGCCATGTGCAAACCACCGTTTGCGTTGATGACCTCGCCCGTAATGAAGCTCGCACCATCACTGCAAAGGAAAGCGATCACAGAGGCAATCTCGCCGGGCTGCCCCACTCTTTTGAGCGGAGTCTGATCAATCGCAGGCTGTCCGCGATCTCGAATCAGGTCGCGCGCCATCGGTGTATCAATCATGCCTGGCGAAACCGCGTTGACACGCGTTGCAGGGCCCAATTCACGTGACAAAGAACGCGTCAGACTGATCAAGGCGCCCTTGGTTGAACTGTAATGTGCGTTATAGAAAGCGCCGCGATGGGCTGCCATCGAGCTGATATTCACGATCGCACTATTTGCTCGCAGTAAGGGGATAGCGCGTTTAATCAGAAAAAAAACACCATCCAGATTGATGCTCAAGGTTTGACGCCATTGCTCATCGGTCATTTCGCGAATCGGATCCGCTTTATAAATCGCTGCTCCCGGCACGAGAAAATCAATCCCGCCGAAATGCGCGCGCGCAAGCTCCACCAGTTGATCGCAGTCCTCTGGCTTAGAAGAATCCATCTTCATTGAAACAATACGACCCGCCTCAGGAGTCAGCGTTTGAATAAAAGAATCCAAACTCGCAATATCCATGTCAGCAACAACAAGATTGGCGCCCGCATCGTAAAACTGCCTGACAATCTCACGACCAATTCCGCCTGCAGCACCGGTCAGCACGAGTGTTCTGTTTTTAAAGTTATACATGTTCAAGCTCTCTTTGCATCTTGCAAAATCAAATCAGCGCCACGCTCGGCCACCATCATCACCGCGCACTGCGTATTGCCAGACACCATTGCCGGCATGACAGAGGCATCGACCACGCGCAACCCCTCAATCCCGTTGAATTTCAAGCTCGGATCAACAACGGCCTGGGGATCTGTTCCCATTCTGCAGGTACCGATCGGATGATAGATCGTCTGCCCGTTATCCCTGGAAAAATTGAGCCATTGCGCATCAGTCTGCACGCTATCGCCTGGACTCATTTCAAAATCCACATACGGGTTCATCGCCGGACGTCCCACAATCCTGCGCGCGATTTTCATGCCATCGATCAGGACTTGCTGATCCTCTGCTGTCGCTAAAAAGTTCGGGCGGATCGCGGGTCCTGCGAGCGGATTGGCAGACTGAATATGAATACTGCCCTGCGAGGTCGGACGCATCCCCGTCACGCCCATCGTCATGCCCGGCTCATTGTCGAGCTTTCGAATCGCAGCATTGGCATAACTGGCGTGCATGAAAAAATACTGCACATCAGGGGTCGGCATTTCTGCACGCGTTTTCACAAAACCAAACGCAAGTCCCGTCCCAAGCGTCAACAATCCTTTGCGCTGCGTGAAATATTGCATCACGGCGGAGCCCAGGCGCCAGCCTTGTGCGAGCTCGTTTAACGTCTGTGTGTTTTTGACACGCCAGTTCATGCGTGTCGCAAAATGATCGATATAATTTTCACCCACACGGGCGCAGGCGTGCACCAAAGGAATGCCAAGCCTCTCTAATAAGGCAGGATCGCCGATTCCCGAGAGCTCCAGTATTTGCGGAGTCTGCACGGCACCGGCAGCCATAACGACCTCTCGCAAAGCCTTCACCGTGATTAACTTGCCGCCATGGCGATAGGTGACACCGGTGCAGCGCCCGTTCTCCACATTCACTCGCGTGACATGTGCATGCGTCGTGACCGTAAGATTCTGACGATGGCGCACGGGATTCAGGTAGCCCTCGACAACGCTCCAGCGCTGACCATTTTTCTGCGAAACCTGATAATGACCAAAACCATCTTGCTTCTGGCCGTTGTAATCCTCGTTTATTTCCTGACCATCTTCTTTGGCAGCGGCGATAAAGGCATCAACAATCGGGTAACGCTCGCTCACCTCGTTGACGCTCATCGGGCCAGACTTACCACGTGATGCGCCACCAGCCATGTAGGTTTCGATTTTTTTAAAGTAAGGCTCAACCTCTTGCGCTGACCAGCCCGCCGCCCCCATTTGTGACCAATGATCGTAGTCCTCTTTCTGACCACGCACATAAATCATGCCATTGATCAGCGTGGATCCGCCGAGGCCTTTGCCGCGCGGGATCGCGATCGTTCGACCGTGGACATTGTCTTCGGGTTGCGTCTCAAAACGCCAGTTGTAAACCGGATCAACCAGCAGCTTAGTAAAGCCCGCAGGGATTTTGATCCACATACTTTTAGGCTCGCCCCCTGCCTCCAGCATCAGAACGGTATGTTTACCCTCAGCACTCAAACGATTCGCCAGAATACAAGCGGCAGTCCCGCCGCCCACGATCACGTAATCAAACTGTTCCATTATTTTTCTATTCCCATGAACTCAGCCATCAATTCAATCTGACTCTGCAGCATTGGCAAACCATAATGAATCTTGCAACCCTTACTCTGCGCGGCAGCAAGCAACGGGGTCAGCTCAGGTTTCATAATAATTTCGGCGACCAGCTGATCGGCAGTCAGACCTTGTACATTAAGTGGCAAGGGATCAGTGGCGGCCATGCCCAGAGAGGTTGCATTTACCACGAGATCGTGACCCGCAGGCTGGTCCGTGCCAACCTCAAGTCTTGCGTCCGGATACAACGCCGCAAGGCGCGCGATCATTTCCTGAACGCGAGCGGTCGTCCGGTTGTAGATCGTTAGACGCGAGACTCCCGCCTCAATCAAACCAAAGGCAATCGCATTGGCCGCTCCACCCGCTCCAGCGAGATAGGCAGAGAGCCCTTTGACCGAGATACCTTTCGAGGCGAGACCTGTGACAAAACCTTTGCCATCCAGAATATCTCCGATCAATCGACCATCGACCTCGCGGCGCACAACGTTGACGGCACCAACTGCTTGCGCCGCGGGCGTAAGCGCGTCACACAACGGAACAATGCCTGTTTTATGAGGCACCGTCACCACGACGCCGCCCAAATTTTGCACACCTTTAAGACTCGCGACAAAATCAGCAAGTCCTGCAGGAGAAACATGGGTCGGGACCATAACCCCGTCAATCTTGCGCGTTGTTAATAACTGGTTAATGAGTTGCGGCGTCTTGACTTGGTGAATAGGATCCGCCACGATGAAATATATTTTTGTTTTGCCTGTAATTTCTGTCATATTCTTCTCTTTTGATAGCTCAACCATATTACAAAAATGCCCCTCACGTCCAGACGCCATCGTCTTACCTGCATTTTGATACTCTGGCTGAGCACTTTTCATCTCAGTTCAGGTGCCGCAGAGCTACGTACCCAGCATTTCAAAACATCGGATGGCGTCTGCCTGAGCTATCTGGAGGCGGGCTCCGGTGATCAAACCATTGTCTTCATACCAGGCTGGGTCATGCCTGCCGCGATATTCGAAAAGCAGCTTTTGGCCTTATCGGAAAAATTCCGCGTTTTAGCGCTAGATCCACGCTCACAAGGAAAGTCACAGATCACAGCACTTTCCCATGCCCCCGTGCGCCGCACACAAGACATGGATGAGTTTTTAAAAGCAGCCGGAGTCAAAGAGTTCATTCTTGCCGGCTGGTCCTTAGGGGTGCTGGAGTCACTCGATTATGTCGCCCGCTATGATCCGACAGGCCTCAAAGGTCTGATCCTGATCGACAACTCGATTGGCGAGGGCAAGCCACCCGCAGCGAGAAGCTCCAACTTTCAACAAACCATGAATGATCCAAATAAACGCGAGCCCTATCTGCGCAAATTCAGTCAGGACTTATTCCGCGCTCCTGCGCCGCCAGACATGCTCCAAGCCGTGATTGATTCGGCCCTGCGCGTACCGCCCAAGATAGCCATTCAATTAATGAATCAGCCCTACCCTCGCACCTACTGGCGCGAAACAGTAGAAAAACAAACCATCCCAGTGATGTATAGCGTGACGCCCAGGCTCACCGATCAGGCTGTGGCTCTCAAAGCAAAACGGCCACCAGAGCTGGCGACCGTTTTAATCTTTGACAATTCAGGACATGCCTTATTTGTCGATCAGCCTGAAAAATTCAATCAAGCAGTACTCGCTTTCAGTGAAAAAGCTTTCTCGCGCTAATTGCTCC
>CAIPID010000401.1 GCA_903865015.1 uncultured beta proteobacterium
CAGAATTAATTAAAGAGTTACAAGGCGATAGTGGGAGCACTAAACCGTCCAATACCGCCAAAACAGTTGGTTTGAGCGCTGACGAAAACTCGCAGGCCGAGGGGCTGGAAAAAGGCCAGGGTGGAGCCAGCAAAGTAGATCCGCTCAGCGAGACCCCTCTGGGCGATTGGTTGCCGCAAGACAGTAAGCAGTTGGACAAGCTTATTGCGCCCCTGCAAGCACGGTTAAAACGCAAACTGGTGCAACACTACAAAAGTCATGCGCATGCCCGAAAGCTGGATTTGAGAAAATCCATCCGACGTGCATCGAGTACGGGCGGTGAATTGATCCAGTTATTAATGAAGGATAGAAAAACCACCCCACCTAAGGTATTCATCCTGGTTGATGTGAGCAAATCGATGGAGACGCATGCGCAATTTTTCCTGAGGATGGCACGTTCTTTTTGCCAAATTCTCGATGCAAGAGTTTTTGTGTTTCATACAAGCCTGATAGAGGTGAGCGCATTAATGAAACGCGACAGTGGCCGGGTTCAGGAAAAAATCAATGCGGTCACCTTTGGCTTCGGCGGTGGTACGCGCATTGCCACCAATCTGAGGTCTTTTGTCAAACAAAGTGGCATAGGTTCCTCTGGTAACCGCATCAGAGGGCTGGGCAGACGTGATGTGGTCTATGTGTTGAGCGACGGCTACGATACAGATCCAGCGCAACAAACTCTTGAGGCGATTCAAGCGATTCGTAAAAAGGGTGCTGAGCTATTCTGGCTGCATCCTACGATTAAGATACCTGAATCGCAGGCCATTCAATTAAGTAAAGATGCAATTTCGGGGTTTATGGCAGTGAGTCATTTGGCTAGCCTAGAAGGCCTAGTTGATTTAACCTTGAAGAGAAATCAAAATCGGCAGCAAATTAAAGAAACACTGGAGGGAGCATCATGGGTTGCATCTTAAAACAAGGCGGTCTGTATACGCGCGCTAGGATTGGGGCAATATTGTTAGCAGCCGGTCAAGGCAGTCGTATGGGTGGCGTACCGAAGTCACTGATCGAGCTGCAAGGTGTGCCGCTCATTAACCGACAACTTATTGCGCTGAGTGGTGCGGGTGTGGATGAGGTTGTCGTTGTCACTGGCTACTATCACGAGTTAGTCGAGTCCGCCGTAGAACAATTCCCTGTCAAAGTGGTGCGAAACCTCAATCCTGAACGCGGCCAAGCCTCATCGGTCAGACTGGGGATGGAAGCATTAGGCAGTAACTTTGATGCCATTATTATGGCCTTGTCGGATCAGCCTCTGATTAATGCATCAGATGTGACAAAATTAATTGCAGCCTTCAAAAAACGCCTCACCGGCGAAATCATCATGCCGGTTGTAAATGGTCAGCGAGGCAACCCTATCGTTTTGAGTGGACCTATCATGGGTCAAATGATTGAATCTGATCAAAACATGGTTTGCAGAAAATTCATGGATCAACACCCTGAGTTAGTTGCTCACTACGATACAGATAACGATCACTTTATTTTTGATGTGGATAGCCTGGAAGACTTAACTACTTTTGCCACGAAAACTGGCTGGGTACTCAATCTACCAAAACCTGTTGATGAAGAAATCGAAACGTCTGCACGTCCAGAACCAGCCTATCTTGCTCTTCAAAGACTGGTCATTTAAATGCTTTCTTCTCATTGGCCTGTTCCTATAGCGACGCATCTGTGTCCTGAAGCCGCAAGTATCAACCCCACACTAGCAAGAGTTTTTCGAGCGATGCGGGCGACGCAGGCGTTACAGAATCCTGATTCGGACGTAACAACTCAAGGGTTTTATGCCAGTAACGATCAGTTGTTAAAACGCATCGATTTGCCTGAGTTCAAACAACTGCTTCAGTTCTTTGCACACTCGATTCAGCAAACAGTGAGTGCGGTGAACAAGAACACGTGGCCAGAAGGAAAAACATCTTTACAGCTAGAAATCCTCGGTTGCTGGTTTCAAATTCAGAATGGCATGGCTTTTCATGATGTTCA
>CAIPID010000402.1 GCA_903865015.1 uncultured beta proteobacterium
TGACGATAGATGGCACTCGTTGCCGGGACAACAATGAGACGGACATTTGGCGCGATGCTTTGTCCTTTAAGCACTTGTGCTGCTTGTCTGAGATCCGTGATGGTTCCGTTTGCACAGTTACCGATATAAACCTGATTGACACTGATCCCGTTTAATTTGGAAAGTGGCAAACCATTTGCGGGCGAGGGCGGGGCAGCTACTAAAGGTTCGAGTTGACTCAGGTCGATCGTATGTAGAGCAATATATTCAGCATCTTCGTCAGGCATGACAGGTTTTCTTTTGTTCCAGCCTGATTGTGAGATGTACTGCTCAACCTGTTCATCGTATTCAAACACGCAGGTATCTGCACCTGCTTCGACAGCCATATTCGCAATGGCCATGCGTTCGTCAATATTTAAATTGATTAGCCCAGAACCACCAAATTCTAATGCTGCGTTTAAAGCGCCATCCACGCCAATTTTTGCAATCAGAGACAAGATAATGTCTTTGCCTGTGACGAAACGTCCTGGTTTGCCAATTAAATTAACCCTGATTGAGGCAGGTACCTTGACCCAGAGTTCACCCGTTGCGATCACGCCTGCAAGGTCTGTTGACCCAAAACCAACACCGCATGCATTTAAGGCACCTGCTGTACAGGTATGTGAATCTGCACCAAAAATCAAACCTCCCGGCCCAACCTTTCCTAGCTCCGGTAAAAGCGCATGTTCGATTCCATGACGGCCGGACTCATAGAAATTTTTAATCCCAAACTTATTTCCAAAGCCTCTCAGTAAGTTGATCGCATCGGCACTTGTCACATCCTTGGGAGGAGAAAAATGATCCGCGATCAATACAACTTTTTCTGCATCGAAGAGCTTGCCTACCCCCATCTGATTCAGTTGACCGACAGTAATGGATCCGCTTGTATCGTTGAGTAAAACGACATCAGGCGTGAGCACTTCGATATCCCCCGATCTGGCATTACAAGATTGTGCGTGTTGTGCGAATATTTTTTCTGTCATTGTTAAACCCATGACATCTCCTAGGCTAAAACGTCTAATTAAATTTGTACGAGTGCTTGTTTTTTACTTAATGCCGGTGAACTCAGAATCAACTCGGACGAGTGCAATAAGTGTGTTTGCATGGCCAGATACGCACGCTCAGGTGATCCTGAAAAAATTCCTTCAGCAATTTTTTCGTGCTCATCGAGCGCATGCGCGATGACTTGATCTGTACCAATGACCTGTCTGAGTTGAATCATGAATACAGGTTGTTGATATTTATCTATTAATTTACCGAGTTCGGCATTGCCACCAATTTGAACGATGGCCTGATGAAATGCACGGTTATCCGTAATAAAGCTTGCGAATATGGGATTTGTGCGATGTCGTCTTCCCATTTCAAGCACTTGCTCAAGGTAGGCGCGATTGTTGCCTACGTTAATTTTTTCGGCTGCCAGCCTTGCCGCGTATCCTTCTAGCGCAATTCTGATTTCATAGAGATCTTTGACCTCAACCGCGTCTAGTCTCCTAACGATGGCACCTCGGTTTGGTTCGACATCGATGAGGCGTTCTGCGTCGAGTTGACGAAATGCTTCTCGCAGAGGTCCGCGACTGACGCCTAACGCGAGCACCAGGTCTGTCGAGATTAAACGTTGTCCAGGTGCAAACCGACCGTCGAGAATTTGTTCTTTAATGATTTCGACAATTTTGCTTACGGTTTCTCCGCTGCGTCCTGCGGTCGGTTTTTTGCGAGATGTCATTGATCTATTCGTCATTTTTTGAATTCAGTCGCTATTTCCGCAGCTACGGATTTGACATGCTTGACCCAAGTTTATACTATCCTACATACTTTACATACAAAAGTGTAGGACAA
>CAIPID010000403.1 GCA_903865015.1 uncultured beta proteobacterium
CGCGGGCGTGCTGGTGTTTGACGAGCAGTTCCGGGTGACGACTTTTAACCATGGCGCGCAGACCATCCTTGCTGCAGACTTGCGCGCGGTACCTGGCCGGCCTCTTGAGACCATCGACGGCATGCTGGATTTTGCGCGCAGAATTCGTCAGGCCTTTGCCGAACATGTCGCAGTAGGCTCTGAGCGCGTGCACTGGCAAGAACAGTTCGAAATCACCCTGGAAGGATCTGAGTCTGATGCCCAGTCGCATACTTTGATCTTGCTCGCGCGCGGCACGCACTTGCGTGTAGATGGTCGCGACAATGGGTACATGGTGGTGTTCGATGACATTACCGAGGTCATTTCTGCAAACCGGAGCGTGGCCTGGGGAGAGGTTGCAAGGCGTCTGGCCCATGAGATTAAAAATCCGCTGACGCCGATTCAGCTCTCGGCGGAGCGTCTGGCCATGAAGCTTGCCGACAAGCTTGAGCCGGTTGATGCGCAATTGCTGGAGCGCGCGACCAATACCATCGTCAATCAGGTCAGCTCTCTCAAACATATGGTCGATGATTTCCGTGAGTATGCGCGTAAGCCCGCTGTCACGATGGTCCCTGTTGATTTCAACGCGCTGGTCGACGAAGTGTTGGCGCTTTATGGCTGGAATCCCGATGACATCCAGGCAAATGATAGCCCGCACGCTTGGAAGCTGGATGTTTCTCTGGCCCCAGATTTACCCAGCATACAGGGTGACCCAACACAGTTACGGCAAGTCATTCATAATCTGCTAGCCAATGCCCGCGATGCGTTGTCTGAGGTTGCGGTCGGAGGCCTGATTGAGGTGTCCACTCAGCTAACAGAGGCGGGCAACCACGAAGGTGAGTCGCAATCTGCGGTCAGATTCACGGTGATGGATAATGGCTCAGGGTTTTCTGCGCAGGTCTTGCAACGCGCTTTTGAGCCTTATGTCACGACTAAGGCCCAGGGAACTGGGCTCGGCTTGGCAATCGTGCGTAAAATCATTGATGAGCATGGTGGGCGAATTGACCTCTCAAACCGTCGTGATGGTGGGGCTCGGGTTTCGATTTTGCTGACGCAATTAAGTGCGGCAGTGGACTCAAAGTCATAACAGAACGATAATGCATGTGTGTAACAGGTAAAAGATATTTATGGCCCGAATTTTAGTTGTCGACGATGAGATCGGAATACGCGAGTTGCTTTCCGAAATTTTGTACGACGAAGGACACACGATAGAGCTCGCCGAGAATGCTTCTCAGGCACGTGCTGCGCGTCTGCGCATCCGTCCAGACCTCGTTTTGCTTGATATCTGGATGCCCGATACCGATGGTGTCACACTCCTCAAAGAATGGGGCTCACAAGGCCTGCTCGATATGCCGGTCATCATGATGAGTGGTCACGCCACGATCGATACTGCGGTTGAGGCGACGCGAATCGGGGCAATTGATTTCCTCGAAAAGCCCATTACTTTGCAGCGCTTGCTCAAGACTGTTTCGGCAGGCCTGGCCCGTGGGCGCATGCCTGTCGTCAAACCTCTTGCCGGCACGCAGATCCCCGCGGTCAGCGCGACACCCGCACTGCTCCAGATACCGGAGCCAGCACCTGTCGAGGCTGTCGCGGTTGTAGACCGTAGTTTGTTGGGGGACATTACCCTTGATCAGCCGCTACGCGAAGCACGCGATGCTTTTGAGCGTGTGTACTTTGAATATCATCTGGGTCGCGAGAACAACAGCATGACGCGCGTTTCCGAAAAAACCGGTCTCGAGCGTACTCACCTTTATCGCAAGCTTAAACAGCTCGGTATTGAATCGCGCAAACGCAGTTCTTAAACCCCGCGCCTGAAAGCCGAGCCCCCGAGGCCTGCTCAGGTGCGCCGACGGGATCAGACGGGTGGTTGTTCCAATCCGCCCACGCGTTCATCTTCAAACTGTCTTCTGACCTGAACTAGCTCTGCAGCAACTGCGACAGCGATCTCCGCAGGCGTTCTGCTGCCGATTGCCAGGCCCACCGGACCGTGCAGACGATCAAGATCTTTTTCGGTCAGGTCAAAGCTCAGCAATCGCTCACGCCGCTTGCTCTGGTTACGCACAGAGCCCAATGCACCCACATAGA
>CAIPID010000404.1 GCA_903865015.1 uncultured beta proteobacterium
GAGATAGCGCTTCATTGTTTCTTCTTGGGTCTCGGAATTAATACCCGTCTGCGCGCCAATCATGTCATTCATCGTTGGCATGACACTACGCTCGATCTGACTCGACGGTTCCCAGAGTTTGGATCGCATGAATGCCTTGGCACAGTGCAGATAGGCTTGCTGAACATGCACTTTAATAACAAGTTTTGGAGGCTTGAGTTCAGAGGCGCAACGCTCTATATATTGCGTATCAGTATGCAAACTGGCAATACCATTCACACGCAAGGTCTCATCCATACCCGGAATAAGAAACAACATGCCCACCTCTTTGGTGCTCAAAATATTTTCAAGCGTATCGAGGCGATTATTGCCAGCGGAGTCTGGGATCAGAATGGTGTTGTCATCAAGCACTTTCACAAAGCCGGGCAGACCGCCTCTCGG
Source organism: uncultured beta proteobacterium (assembly GCA_903865015.1). Taxonomy (GTDB): domain Bacteria; phylum Pseudomonadota; class Gammaproteobacteria; order Burkholderiales; family Burkholderiaceae_B; genus Zwartia. The sequence continues at coordinate 421 of CAIPID010000404.1, forward strand.
CGAGGTATCAAGATGGCCTGCACGATCGCCACTGCCAATCACGACGAAGGGTGACAGTGCAATGAACTGACGACAATGCACATCAAGCGAGGTCATTTCCTTTTTTAAGGCACGCTCTTTGGCCGCGCCGTAGAGCGTCCTTAACTGAGCGACCGATTCGATGTGCATGTTGATTAGTCCAGGGTCACGACGATTTTGCCAAAATGCTGATTCGCACGCATACGCACAAACGCGTCAGAAATCTGATCAAATTTAAAGGAGCTATCAATCGGCAAAGAGATCTTGCCTGATTTAAGATGCCCACCTAAATCTTGCATTGCGCGCAAGGCGATCTCGCGGATCTCATCAATGCTGCGTGTTCGGAAAGTCACCCCGGTGAACTTTATCCGCTTGAGCGCATGTAAATCAAAATCGAATTCCGCAAAGCGACCTGCGAGACGGCCAACGTTGACAATACGTCCGAGGATTTTGCAAGCTTCCATATTGAGGTTGCCAAATGGACCAGACAGCTGATCAATAATCAGATCAACACCCTTGCCACCATTTGCCTCGATCGCCAGAGCAGGCCAGTTGGGGTCGCTGTTATCGAGCGCGACATCTGCGCCAAAGTTTTTTAACTGCTCGCGGCGCGACGCATTAGAGGATGTACCGATCACCATTTTGGCGCCCATGGCACGCGCGATTTGCATCGCCATCAAGCCCACGCCCGATGAGGCCCCCTGGATGAGAACCGTTTCACCAGGCTTGAGCTCGCCGACGGTCACCAAGGCATTGTGCATCGTCTGCACAGCGATAGGCAGCGTGACGGCTTGCGCATAGGTCATCGTATCGCTTGGCAAAGGGATGGTTCTGCCCCAATCGGATACCGCATACTCTGCGTAGCCACCCGAACCAGAGCACATGACGCGATCACCAACCTTAACACCGTGCGCCTTGGCGCCGACCTCGACCACTTCACCTGCCCACTCCATACCGGGAATCGTACCTGCGCCACCCTGAGCACCGTGCTTGCCACCTGCAATCACGCCAAGGTCAGCGCGATTCAGACCACATGCTTTGACACGGACCAGTACCTGCTCATCAGTTGGAACTGGACGTGGCGTCTCTTGAATCGAAAAACCTTCTGCGGTGAGAACAACTGCTTTCATGATGTGGATTTCCTTTAGTTATGTATCTTGACCGCGGACATTAAGTACGGATATTGACGGCGTGTATTGATCCCGATTACTTATCGGGTCGCGGAGGTCAGGCCGCCGTCAACAACAATAGTTTGACCGGTGATATAACGGCTTTCATCGCTGGCAAGAAACACCACCGTATTCGCGACATCCCACGCATCACCCATAAATCCCGCGGGAACCTGATTATGTCGGTGCGCGACGAACCCGTCAAAATCACCTTTTGCATATTTATCTGCCAGACGCTTGACCAGTGGTGTGAAAACAAGACCTGGCGCCACGCAATTCAGACGCACACCGCGTGCGGCATAGATCACAGCAGTGGTTTTGGTGAGTTGCTGCAAGGCGGCTTTGCCTGCGGCGTAGCCCACCTGCGGTTTACCGACATAACTGATGCCAGCCACGGACGAAATGCTGACAATGGCTCCGCTACCCTGCTTTTCCATAATAGGTAAGACAGCCTTGCAGCATAGGAATGCAGATTTGACGTTAACGTCCATCTGCTCATCCCAGGTTTCCTCGCTCATCTCAACAGGACCACCAGGCTCTGAACGTCCTACGTTATTGATCAGGATGTCGATACGGCCATACTGCGCAATACAGGCATCGACCATCTCTTTGACACCACTGGCCGCGGTGACATTGGCAGCCATTACGTGCGCCTCACCGCCCTCTTCGTTGATGATGCGCTGAGTTTCTTTCGCAGCATCAAGATTTAAATCCGCACCAAAAATTTTGGCGCCTTGTCTGGCTAGCAACACGGATATTGCTTTGCCATTGCCCCAGCCTTCGCCGTGTGTGCCACAGCCTGTCACTAACGCTACTTTGCCATCTAGTCTTAACATTTTTGCATCCTGATAATTGATTTGATTCTGAAATTTATTTTTGCTCTAACCCAGCTTGCTTAATTAGCCGACCCCACGTGTCGTAATTTTTGATAATCAGATCATTGAATACCGCTGGACTTGGACTCATGACAACCTGTGTGCCGAGTGCTTCAAGTCGCTGCGCGATTTCAGGATCTTTCAGCGCGCGATTAATTTCATCATGCAAGCGCTGGACAATCGGAGCGGGTGTACCGCTCGGTGCGACAAAACCCAGCCAGGCACCCATATTGAAATCTGGCACGCCCTGCTCTTGCAAGGTGGGGATTGAGGGATCCAGATTGGCACGATCACTGGTGCTCACTGCGATACCATTGAGCCGCCCTGATTTGACATGCGGCAAGGTCGTCACAAGCGTATCGATCGTCATATCAACATTACCGCCGATCACATCAGCCTGCGACTGACTGCTGCCCGTATAGGGCACATGCACCATTTTCATACCCGTTTTATCAAGCAACATCGCCATCAATAAATGGCTAGTCGTGCCCAGACCGATCGAGGCATAGGTGAGCTTATCCGGATTGGCCCGCGCATACTCCAGCAGTTTTGGAAAAGTATCCAGGCCTTTGGTTTTATTTGTCACCAATAAAAACGGCAGCCAGGATGTTTGGCCAATTGGTGCGAAATCTTTCAGTGCATCGTAGTTAATATTTTTTAACAGATGCGGATTAATGCCGAGCGGTCCGGAAGCCGAAAGCGCGATGGTATAGCCATCCGGTTTCATCCGAGCCAGCTCACCCAAGGCAAGGCTGCCTCCCACACCAGGTCGATTTTTTACAATCACGGGTTGACCAAGTTCTTTGCTTAACCGCTCACCGATAATTCGTGCGACCGAGTCCGTCGACGTCCCCGGCGGGAATCCAACCAGAACCGAAATCGGTTTATCTGGATAGTCTGCCGCCTGCGTTGATACACTCGCTACGCTGGTACTAATCAGTGCGGAAATAGCGAGCGATTTTATAAAACTGCGAACTGTTCGGGCCGCGCCCGCGCATCGAATAGATTTCATGGTCTGTTCCCTTTCGTACAGATGACTTCAAACAGATAACTATTGTCTTGATAGACAGGTTTATCCCTGTCGTATTTTTATTTGCCGGACATCAATCGAGCAAATACTCGCTGAACCTGAGGACTTGCTGAATAAAAAACATTTACCCCTGGGCCTGCGCGTACGATCAGTCGGGGCGCGATCAACCAGCTCAAGTAAGGCACGTATATAAATTTTGCTTGGGTAATGTCCGCTAACAATACGCGTCTTTTCCATACCCACGTTTGCTCAATGGCCTCAGCATCAATCGACGTGCGACTTTTCAAAATCCAGACATAGGCGACGACGGTGATCAGCAAAGCGCCACCAAAAAGCAAAGCGGCACCCGTTGAGAACTCTTTCCAGATAATTTGCTGCTCGGCTCCTGCCCCCCAGTAAAGCATCGCTAGCATCAGCAGTGTCGCCAAGCTTTTTACTAGCCTTGGGAATGCAGGTCCCTCGACACGGCTCTCGACAAAGGAATCTGTATCGACAGGCATAGTGATTACTTGGCCTCTTTCATCAAACCGCGCATCAAATCATTAGTCGTCTGATCGTCCTGTCCTTCGGACTGCTCCAAGTCATTCTCGGGCAATTCGATTTTGATGGTATTCACATCTATAACGATCGGTTTATCCAGGAATACGGTGACTGTTTGGGGAATAAAAATCACAATCAGCACCAATGACAGCTGCAGAATCACCCAAGGGATGGAGCCAAGATAAATATCTCTCGACAACACTTTGGCTGGCAGGGAACCAGTTTTAAACAAGGTGTCGGCCGAGCTACGTAAATAAAACAATGCGAAACCAAATGGAGGATGCATAAAGCTCGTCTGCATGTTGACGCACAACAGCACGCCAAACCAGATCATATCGATGCCAAGCTTGCTTGCGACCGGGGCCAGCATCGGCAGAATAATGAACGCGATCTCAAAGAAATCCAGAAAGAACGCGAGAAAGAAAACAAAAATGTTCACAACAATCAGAAAACCGATCTGTCCACCGGGCAAGCTTGAGAGCATATGCTCAATCCAGATTGCGCCATCGACGCCCTGAAATACGAGGGAAAATGTCCTGGACCCGATCAAGATAAACACCACCATCGCCGTGATGCGCATGGTGTTGGTCATGCCATCACGCACGATCGTCCAATTGAGTCGCTTATGAACAAAAGCGAGAATCAACGCGCCCATGGCACCCATCGCACCCGCTTCAGTGGGCGTGGCAATAGCGGTCGACATGCCGGGCAACCCCCCCATGCTACCGAGGACCGCAAAAATCAGGATGGCCGAAGGGATAATGCCGCGTAAGCATTTTTTCCAAAGTGCCCAGCCATTTAATGTGCGAGCATCTCTTGGTAATCCAGGTACATGCAAGGGTCGTAACTTTGACAGTGCAAATGTATAACCCAGGAAAATTAAAACCTGCAGGATCGAGGGCCCCCACGCGCCTTTATACATATCCCCAACTGAACGGCCGAGCTGATCCGCCATCACAACCAAAACAAGTGAAGGCGGTACTAACTGCGTGATCGTACCGGATGCCGCCAGCACACCCGTCGCATAGCGCATGTTGTAGCCATAACGCATCATGACAGGCAGGGAAATCATCGCCATCGCGATCACCTGGCCCGCTACCGTACCGGTAATGGCGCCGAGGATAAAGCCAACCAGGATCACGGAATAACCAAGACCACCTTTGATCGGGCCAAACAGCTGACCCATTGAATCGAGCATGTCCTCAGCCAAACCGCACTTTTCGAGAATGGCGCCCATCAGGGTAAAAAATGGGATGGCGAGCAACAAATCGTTGGAGAGGATGCTGAAAATATTCAGCGGCAAGTTGTACATAAAACTGAGGGGGAACCAGTCCATCTGGATCGCGATAAATCCACTGAGCAGGCCTAGCGCTGCAAGTGAAAACGCGACAGGAAACCCAATCAGCATGATGACGATCAGCCCCACGAACATCAGGGGGGCAAAGTTTTGCATGCTCATTGCAATGGCCTCTCGTAAGTCAGGTCCATCTGATAGTGGTTGGTTAACCAACCAACGCGCTTGATGATTTCAGAGATGCCTTGCAGGACCATCAGCCCAAAACCAAAAGGCAGCAACATCATGGCAGGCCAACGGATCAGACCGCCAGAGTTACCTGACATTTCCTGAGAAACAAACATACTGATAAATAAAGGCCACGACAAATAGGTGAACAAAAGCATGGCCGGCATCAGGAAGAAGAGCAGGCCGAACAAATCGATGCAGACGCGACTACGACTTTTTAACGTGCCATAAATCACATCGACCCGCACATGTTCGTTGACACGCAATACCTGTGCGGCACCCAGCATCACACAGGCAGCGAACAAATACCATTGGATTTCGAGCCAGGCATTTGAGCTATACCCAAAGGTATAACGTACAACAGCATTGCCTGCGCTGATAAAGCTGCACAGAAATACTGCCCATTTTGCGAAAATCGCAAAAAAATCAGTCACCCGGTCGATTAACCCGGCCACCGCCAATAACTGTTTCATTTTTTCTCCGCAGCATGCTGGATCACTGTCACGACTAGATGACAGGCAAGAATGCATCAACACGAGATCATAACTAAATTAGGTGCTAAAACACCCTCGTGCGAGGGGTTTTTGATGAGCGAATACCCTATGCAAGCCTTAAAAAGGCTATATCAGCCCTGATTCAGCCATTTTTCGGTCAAGCGCACAAAATAGCTTGCGCCAACAGGGATGATGGCATCATTGAAGTCATACGAAGCGTTGTGCAGAATGCAAGCGCCCTCGCCGTGACCTTCGAGACGATGTTTGCCTTCACCGTTGCCAATAAAAGCGTAACAGCCAGGGCGCTCAAGCAGCATGTAAGCGAAGTCTTCAGCGGTCAATACACCCGGAAATTGATCGTCCACCATCTCGTCACCGACCAACTCGCGCATGACCTCGGCAGCAAACCGCGCCTCCTTGGCATGGTTCATCACCGGGGGTGAGGCGCGTCTGAACATAATATCCGCCTCGCATTCATAAGACTGCGCAATATGTGTAGCAAGTGTGCGGACACGCTCCTCGATGCGATCCAACGCACTCAGGGAAAATGTGCGGGCCACGCCGCCAAGCGATGCCTCATCGGGGATGATATTAGGCGCCACAGAGCCCTGGAGTTGCGTGACCGCCAGCAACGCACGCTCTGTACTTGGGATCACTTTGGACACCACGCTTTGTAAAGCCGTGGCCAGCGCAAGGATAGGCGCTACCGGATCAATCCCGGTATGTGGCATGGAGGCGTGCGTGCCTCGACCCTTGATGGTAATTTTGAAAAGGTTGCTTGAGGCCATAAATGCACCATCATTTAAAGCAAAACCGCCGACATTACCAATTGAAAAGTTGTGCAAACCAAACACCGCATCACAGGGAAAGCGCTCAAATAGCCCGTCAGCGATCATTTTTTTAGCCCCCGCACGTCCCATTTCTTCGGCAGGTTGAAAAATAAAATTCACCGTGCCATTGAAATCACGTGTCTGGGACAGGTGCCACGCAGCAGCCAGCAGCATCGTTGTATGACCATCATGACCGCAGGCATGCATCTGGCCAGGATGCGTAGATTTATGTCCAAACTCGTTGAGCTCTTGCAAGGGCAAACAGTCCATATCGGCACGTAGTCCAATGGTTCGTCCACCTGTACCTGATTTAAGTACACCGACTACACCGGTGCCTGCAACGCCGCGGTGGACTTCGATCCCCCACTCACGCAGCTTGGTCGCGACAATTTCCGAAGTGCGATGTTCATCGAACCCCAACTCAGGATGCGCATGGATATCGCGTCTAATCTCAACAAACTGGCTGTAATTGCTAAACGAATCGAGGATTTTCATTATTGGACTTTTGCACCGGATTTTTTAACGACTTCAGCCATTTGAACATCGGATTTTTTTAATATTTCAGCAAACTGTGCGTTGGTGAGCACTTCGGTCTCAATACCCTGTTTTGTTAAGCGCTCGAGCACAACAGGGTCTTTCAGAACGGTGGCCATAGCGGCTTGAATGCTGTCAAGTGTCTTGACTGGCGTGGCTGCGGGGGCCAGGAGGCCAAACCACGAGGTGAATTCATACCCAGGCAGGCCAGACTCTGCCACCGAAGGCAGCTCGGGGATGAATTTGGAGCGTCCGGGGGACGTCACGGCCAGCAATTTAATACGTTTATCTTCCTTGTACCCAAGCGCTGCGACGTTGGCGGCTATGACTGCTTGTGCGCGCCCAGAGAGCACTTCCATCACGGCTTCGCCTGTAGATTTGGTTGGAATGTGCTCCATGGACAGCCCCGCCATCCCGGCAAAATATGCCATTGAAAGATGGGTAGCACTGCCGTTGCCTGCGGAGGCATAGTTGTACTTGCCAGGCGAGGCTTTCACGAGTTTGATGAAGTCAGCAACATTATTAACCGGCAAATCACCCGGTACCATCAGGATGTAGCTTGCATTACCGATATAACCAGCAGGTGCAAAGCTTTTAATCGGATCGTAGGGAAGTGTTTCGTAGAGATAACCGGCAATCAGATGACTTGCGGCGGCGAGATCCACCACAGAGCCATCTGGCGTGGCCTTGGCAACCAGCGCAGTACCAATCGTGCCGCCCGCACCCGCTTTGTTTTCAACGATGATAGTCTGCTTGAGGGTTGCACCAAGCTCTGCATTCAGACTGCGGCCAAGGGTGTCTTGCACTGCACCTGCAGCGAACGGCACCACAATTCGCATGGTTTTGTCTTGGGCCTGGGCCGGACCCTGCGCCACAAGACTGACCAACACGACAGAAAACAACCGCGACATTGAAAACTTGGACATGAAATTCTCTAAAAAAACATTGAATCCCAACACGATACCAAAAAGTCGCTGCGGTGCAATAAAAATCTATCAGGCCGGAGTGTAGACGGGGACCGTTCGACCCTCAGGGGTTTGTTGAAAACGCACAGACACCTTGTCACCGATCTTAAGCGTTTTGTAATCACAATCCACGATATTGGTAATCGCGATCGGCCCTTCTTCCATTTGCACCCACGCAACAACGTAAGGCGGATCAGCGCGCTCGATAACGCTGAAAGAATAGATCGAGCCGCGGCCACTGGCATCTTTCCAGGTGGTCTTATCACTTCCACAGAGTGGGCAGACAATCCGCGGGTACCAGTGCGCGCGATTGCAGTGCTCGCAGGTCTTAATCAACAAACGGTTTTGCTCGGCCGCTGCCCAGAAAGGCGATGTCTCTGGATAGGTGGTGGCAAATATATCGTCGAGGTAAGTTTTGGATGTGGTTTGCGTTGTCATGATTATTCACGCTCCATGATGATGGTTGAATGTGCGTGACCCACGCCAAGCACAAGACCCGGCCCTGAAGCCAACGCGATATCGCAATCTTTTACTTGTACAGCCGGATGCGCCTCACCTCTCAGCTGTCTGACGGCTTCGATCACCTTGGTGATACCGCCGCGATTATTTGGATGGTTATTACACAGCCCACCACCATCCGTATTCCAGGGCAGCTTTCCTTTGCCTGAAATCAGATTTCCTTCGGCAACAAACGCGCCACTCTGGCCTTTTTTACAGAAGCCCAAATCCTCTAGCTGGATGAGCACCATGATGGTGAAGTTATCGTAAATCGAAGCGTACTTGATGTCGTTAACGGTCAAACCAGCTTCTTTGAATGCCATCTGTCCCGTGACGGCAGCGCCCGAGCTTGTCGCATCCAGATAGCCGCCATTGCTGGTGTTGATGGTCTCACCCGTACCAATAATTTTGACGAGTGGTCGTTTCAATTTTTTGGCAATCTCGGCGCTTGTGATCACCAGGGCACCGCCTCCATCTGTGATGACGCAACAGTCCAGGCGGTGTAGGGGACTGGCGATGATGGGTGAGTTAACTACGTCTTCGACGCTCACGACCTTTTTGAGCAGCGCTAACTCGTTATATTGCGCATGGGTTGAGGCAGCGACTTTGACTGCAGCCATTTGTTCGGCCGTCGTGCCGTATTCATGCATATGACGCTGCGCGAGCATGCCATAGATACTCGTGATCGTCGTCTGGTATGGCAAATCAAAGGGGGTTTCGGGACGTTCGGGTCCAAGCGATCGTGGCTTGGTTCCTGTCGCCATTCCGGTGCTTTTAGGCTTGCCTGCCAGGGTTATTAAAGCAACAGAGCATTTGCCTTCGGCGATCGCCAGCGCGGCATGACGTACATGCACCATATACGAACACCCACCCAACTCCGTACCATCCATCCATTTTAAATTGAGATTGAGATACTCTGCCATTGAAAGTGGTGTCGCACCTGGCACATCACCCGCACAGAAATAGCCATCCACATCAGCCAGCGTCAAACCTGCATCGCGCAAAGCGCCAAGCGCCGACTCGGCATGCAGTTGCGTCACGGACTTATCTGGCGCGTAACGTGTGGGGTGCTCATACGCACCAACAATATAGGCTTTACCTTGCGTGCTCATATGCATTATCCAGATCAAAAATTAAATTTCAGAATACTTGCTGCGAATTATTTTTTTATTCACTTTACCTAATGCGGTAAGTGGAAGTTCTGTTTCAAAAAAAACTTTTTTGGGCGCGTTAACTACACCTTTATGCGTGACGATGTAATCAATCACTTGCTGCTCGGTCAACATACTTCCTGATTTCAAAATCACGACCGCGGTGACGGCCTCACCCCACTTTTCATCCGGCAAGCCGATGACAGCTGACATAGCCACAACGGGGTGCTGAGCCAGGCAATTTTCTATTTCGCTGGGATAGACATTAAATCCGCCCGAGATGATCATGTCCTTGACACGATCAACGATATAAACATAACCATGTTCATCCATCCTGGCCATATCACCTGTGTGCAGCCAGTTGCCCGCGAAGGCCTTTTCGTTTTCATCCGGTCGGTTCAGATAGCCGTCCATGACAAGAGGGCCTCGCACGCATAATTCGCCTACCTCTCCTACCGGAACTTCTTCGCAGTTTGGAGAAAGCAGTTTGACCTGGTTACCCGGGATCACACGACCACATGATCTTAATAAATGAGGACGCTTCAAATCATGATCTTTACGACTTAAATAGGTCAGCGCCATTGGGGCTTCGGCCTGGCCGTACAACTGACCGAAAATTTGCCCCATTTTGTCTAACGCTTGTTCAAGTCGCGCAGGTGCGATCGGGGCCGCGCCATAAAGAATCAGCGCAAGACTGGAAAAATCATACTCGCTCAGTGTAGGCAAATCGAGCAAGCCATAAATCTGAGTCGGAACAAGAAACGTGCAGTTGATCTGATGCAAAGTAACTCTTTTTAAAAAGTCTTCAGCATCATATTTTTCCATCAGATAAACCGTGCCACCACGTAAAAAAGTGGGGAGGATCAATGCGCCCGCAGCGTGCGAAATAGGCGTCGTAGCAAGATATCGAATCTGTTCCGGCCACTCATAGGTCGCCAGCAAATAGTTGATCATCGTCACAACGGTTCGGTGACTATGCAAAATACCTTTGGATCTGCCTGTGGTCCCGCCCGTATAAGAAAGTTTGGTGATCTCAGTTGAGTCGTCCGCGGTTGCGTCCGCGGGTGCGTCCATAGCGCGCGCGAGCGCACTATCATCCATCGTTAAAGCCATACTCATCAGACCAGGACAACGACTTGAGTCATCCAGATCGAGCACCCGCTCCACTACGGCATGATCAACGATAGCCTGAGCGCGTGCAGCAAATTTTTGCCCATCAACGATCAGCACTTTTACCCCTGCATCCCTGAGCACAAACAGATGATCCTCTTCGGAGGCCATCGGATGCAACGATACATTTTTTAACCCAATCAGCTGCGCCGCGATAATCGCTGCGATAGCCTCTGCGCGATTACCAACTAAAAAAGCAATCGCATTCTGACGTTGGAGTCCTTGTGTTTGGAACAGCCGAGCAATCTGATTGCTGCGTTTCTCCAACTCTGCGTAGCTATATGTGCAGCTATCGGAGACGATCGCATTCTTTTCAGGGAAAGCTTTAAATGCAGAGAGGTATAGTTGCGCAACCGTAGCCCCGCCAAATAACGGACTGCTTGCACGCGCCATACCTACTCTCCAGTCAACGCTAAAAATTACAGATTAATATTTGCAGCGCCTTTCAGGCCCAGAATCTGACGGGCTTCATCGGGAGTCGCGATTTCGAGGTTAAGTGCCTCCAGGACAGTGCGGATGCGTGTAACCTGCTCTGCATTCGATGTCGCCATTTTTCCGGGGCCGATCCAGAGCGAGTCCTCAAGACCGACACGCACGTGCGAGCCCATCGCTGCACCCATTGTGGCCAA
>CAIPID010000405.1 GCA_903865015.1 uncultured beta proteobacterium
CACCGACGCGCTAGGCAGACTCGTCGCAGGCGAGCTCACACAAGCCTGGAAACAGACCGTCATTGTTGAAAACAAGCCCGGTGCGAGCGGAATGATTGGTAACGATCTAGTCGCGAAAGCAGCACCCGACGGCTATACCGTGCTGCTTGGCATTACCGCCATTATTCAGGGACCATATCTATTCAAAAAGATCCCTTATGAGGTGAATACAGATCTGACACCCGTTGCGCAAATAGGTTTATCTCAAGATTTTCTAGTCGTAAACGCAAATTTCCCCGCCAACACACTCGAGGATTTCGTCAAAGTCGTCAAAGCAAATCCCGGTAAATATAGCTATGGATCTTACGGGGCAGCCACCTCATCCAACATCCACGGCGAGATGCTCAAGGCACAGGCAGGACTCGACCTGACGCATATCCCATACAAAGGTGGCGCTCCACAGATGAGCGATCTTCTTGGTGGCCAGCTAGATGCGGCCTTCATTGATGTGGGCAACCTGCGTGCGCAGATCAAGTCTGACAAAATCAAAATCCTGGCGTCTACAGGAGAAAAGCGCTCGGATCTATTGCCCAATATCCGATCCTTTACTGAACTTGGCTACAAAGACTTTGAGCCATATGGATTTTTTGCTTTCTTTTTGCCAAGCAAAACACCAAAACCAATCGTAGACAAACTCTCCAACGAAATCGTGCGCTTATTGAGTACGCCAGAAAACAAAGCCAAAGTTGAAGGTATGGGACTGCAAGCGACATTTGCTGGCGCAGACACACTCGGCCCGATTCTCAAGCGCGACAGTGACATCTGGGGCAAAGTCATTAAAGACTCAAAAATCACTGTCGAGCAGTAATTTACAAGTGTAATTACACACCGAGATAGGCCTTGCGCACAAAGGGGTCGGCTAACAGTTCCGCCCCGTTGCCCGTGCGCACAATTTCACCGTGCTCCAGGGCATAGGCCTGATGCGAAAGTTTTAGAGCCAGCCGAGCGTTTTGCTCAACAAGAATAATAGACATCCCAGCCTGCTGATTTAAGCGCTCGATCGCGGCCGCAATCTCAGCCACAATTTTCGGGGCGATTCCCAAAGACGGTTCATCTAGCATCAAGAGTGTCGGTCGGGCCATCAGTGCGCGTCCTATCGCAACCATCTGTTGCTCGCCACCCGACAATGAGCCAGCCAACTGATCTCGGCGCTCGTATACGCGAGGAAATAAGGCATAAATTTCTTTCAGAGAGTCCTGAATATCGCTGCGCCCACGCACAGTATGGGCACCCACAAGTAAGTTATCCAGTACGGTCATCCTGCCAAACAGACGACGCCCCTCGGGAGAAAGTGCTAAACCACGTGACACGCGCGAGGCTGACGCTTGCGCGTTGAGCAATGTACCTTGCATTCTGATCGAGCCGCTCGCTATATCAACTAAACCCATCAAGGCTTTCAGCGTGCTGCTTTTTCCTGCTCCATTGGAGCCGATCAGCGCGACGATCTCGCCTGGCTCCACGGCAAAGCTGATACCCCGCACAGCTTCAAGCGGGCCGTAACGCACAACAAGTTGATCCACCTCAAGCATGGGCATAGTCAGGCGCTCCAAGATAGGCTTGAATCACGGCCGGGTTTTCTCTGATTTGCAAAGGCGTACCTTCAGCAATTTTTTCACCTTGCACCAGGACAACAATCCTTTCACATAAGTCCATGACCAACGCCATGTGATGCTCAACCAACAATAGAGTCAATCCATATTGTTGCTGGAGATGTTTAAGCAAACGCCCTAACTCGTTACATTCCTCGTGATTCAGTCCGGCCGCTGGCTCATCAAGCAACAGGAGAGTAGGTCGGCTCGCCAACGCCACTGCAATGCCGAGTTTTTTCTGCAAACCATACGCAAGAGATCCCGCTGGTACGTCTCGCCAGGCTTGCATATCTACCTGATTGAGGATTTCATCTATCTCACTGGCTACCTGCTGCGCAGGCAGCAAGCCTGTGCGTCTGCCTGTCAGCCTGGAGACTGTTGTACCTTTCAGGCGCGACAACATCCCGCGGTAAATATTTTCGGCGACCGAACACTCGGGATAGGTAGAGGTAGATTGAAAAGTTCTAGCCAAACCTTTCACCACGACTTTGCTTGGCGGACCTGCGGATATATCCTGACTATCGAAAATGACAGTCCCGGAGGAAGGGGGCATTGTGCCACTAATCACGTTAAAAGCGGTTGTCTTTCCCGCACCATTCGGACCGATCAACCCTACGATCTCTCCGCGCGCAACGTTAAAACTCACGTCATGCAGAGCAACCAGTCCACCGAAGTTACGTGTCAAACCATTGACCTGTAGCAACACTTGCGGCGTACCCATAGAGGCTGATGAAGACTGGGTCATACCTGCGCTCCTTTCATTCGTTTCAGTCGCTCGGTGAGACTAATCAAACCCCCAGGCATAAAACGCAAAATCAAAATCAATGCAGCGCCATAAAAAATATGCTGCGTCTGCACCGCGCCACGAAAGAGTTCCGGCAAAGGTGTCAACACCAAGGCCCCCACGAGTGGGCCCCATACAGACTTGCGACCGCCAATCACGAGCATGATAATGAATGCGACAGACAGGCCAGGATTAAAGGACTCAGGTGAAATAAATCCGATGTACCGTGCTTGCAATACCCCGCCTAACGCCGCCATTGCACAGCCCATCACAAAGGCGACTAACTGGATACGATGCACACTTAACCCGGTTGACTCAGCAAGCGCTGGATTATCTGCCACCGCATCGATTGATTGGCCAAGCGGTGAGGAAAAAAGTTTTTTCATCATCCAGATCGACACAATCGCCACCACCAATGCTAAAGCATAAAAACGCGCGCGCGTGTCGAATACAAATCCAAAAATATCCGCAGGTTTGATATTGGCAATCCCATTGGCACCACCCGTCAGCTCCGACCAGTCGAGCAAAGCAAGACGCATTAATTCACCAAATGAAAAGGTGACCAACACGAAATACACGCCTTTCAGTCTAAGAATGACCCAACCCAGCATCGCGGCAAACAATGCGGCAATGGCCATACCAGCCAGCCCTGAAAGAAGAATATTCCACCCAAGTGCGGACGAAAGTAGCACCGACGCATACGCGCCAAGCGCAACAAATGCAGCGTGACCAAAGGAAAGCTGGCCCGAACGCCCCACGATCGCCAAACCATTCACAATCAAAATATTCAGACACGTCAAGACGGCCAGATGCAAAACAAAAGGGCCTGAAAACCAGGGCCAAAGCACGATCAACACGAGCAAGCCGAGCCAGTACCAGCGCTTAGGATCGGCCGCCCGGGCAAAATGGATTGTCTTAGCCATATTCAGATCTCTCCCTTGCCGAGCAAGCCCTTGGGCCGCATCACAAGCATGACCATCACGATGGCAAAGATGACCATATCAGCGGTACTGCTGCTAAAAAACAAACTGGCATAACTCTCGATCAGGCCTAGTACCAAACCTGCAAACGCAGCCCCCGGAATACTGCCCAGACCGCCCAGCACAACAACAATGAACGCTTTGAGTAAAGGTGTCGCACCGACAAATGGAGAAACCGAAAAAAGTGGCGCCATTAACGCACCGGCTACAGAGGCAAGTCCCACGCCCAGGCCAAAACCCAACGGGTAATAGATACGCGCACGGATGCCCTGGATAGAAGCGATCTCAAAATCCTCCACGACCGCACGCAAGGCTCTGCCCGGCCGGGAATATTTTAAAAACACATATAGCAATGCCAACACCACTGCGGCGAATCCTACGACATACACACGCGAATTGGGAATAACGATGCCTGCAATCTCTAACGTACCCTCTGCTACCGCCGGCATTGAAAGTGGATCAGGACCAAAAATAATCAGCGCCAGATTTTGTAAAATCATCGCCATACCGATCGTCACGA
Organism: uncultured beta proteobacterium; assembly: GCA_903865015.1. Lineage (GTDB taxonomy): Bacteria > Pseudomonadota > Gammaproteobacteria > Burkholderiales > Burkholderiaceae_B > Zwartia. The sequence goes on from CAIPID010000405.1 coordinate 3,913, forward strand.
TCATGCCATTGAGCTCGTCACGACGAAAAGGTTTAAGGATCAACCACTCAAGCAAACCACCAAAAATGATCGACCCGGCGAGAGTCAATCCAACTGCCGCCAAAAAAGGCAGATGGAGCGAGGTTGTAAAAAAATAGGCCCCAAAGGCGCCCAGCATGTAAAACTCGCCATGCGCGAAATTCACCATGCGCATGATGCCAAACACCAGCGTAAAGCCAACCGCCATCAGCAGATAGAGCAAGCCCACGATCAAGCCATTAATCGTGGCTTGGGTAATTAACAAGCTCCAGTCCAAAACGTTTCCTTAATTTTTATTGCGCACCAAGCTGCAAAATTTCTGCAGCGCATTGGACAGCATGCATATTCAGACATTTATCGCGTAACGCCTGTGCACGCCGAAGCCCAAGAATGGGTGAAACCAGACCGATAAACTTCTCGCCGAGTTGCTGATCGCTCATTGGATTTGTCACGCTACCGGTGACATCTTGCGTTTTATATTCGAGTGTTTTGCCATCGCGCAGATGCACAACAACGACAGCCTGATTGCTGCCCATCGCAGCATCCGGATGTGCCTGGGCACACTCCTGCAATGCTCTGACTTCGGCATGCATGACCGCAGCCAGCTCTCCCTCAGGCACCCCCGCACGGCCGAAAACCAGGCAAGCAGCAACCCAGTGATAGAGACTCACCTGAGCGTCCAGGACATTCTCAGGTAATTTACGCCAACACAGATTCAGAGCATCAGGATGCACGCGTAACTCAATGCGCGCAATATCCTGATGTTTGAGATGTTGCACGCGCACTAGATGCAGACAAGCATCAATAGCGGGATGTATCACAATGCCGCAAGGATAAGGCTTGTAGGCATTATTCAGCATCTCATAGCGCGTACCAAGCTGCGCTCGAATCTGACTTGCGTCTCGACTTGTCGTCAGCACTTGGAGCAAACCATTTCGTCCATCAATGGCAATGGCACTACAACTGAAATCCGCAGCAGCCATATAGGCGGCGACAATGCCGTCGCGCGCCGCGATGCCTGGCACAAAAGTAATCGCCATACTTCCATGCGTGGCGCGCGTACCACTGGCCTGCATGGCAGCCAGGCCCATCGCATAAACCATTTGTTGTGCATTCAGCCTGAGTAATCGCCCGACGGCAGCGGCAGCACCGATCCCTCCAGACAAGCCGGTCATATACCAGCCCTGATTAGCTCCGCCCTGCGCAATGGCACAACTCACACGACACTCCAGCTCAATACCGACAGCCAATGCCGTTAACAACGCTTCGCCCGACACAGGCTGACCAATCTCGCCTAGCTGATACGCGCATGCCAGCAACGCAGCCGCGACCGGCCCCGTCGGGTGTGTAATCGTAGAAAGATGTGTGTCATCAAACGTATGGGCCGAAGCACTCAGACTACCGATCAACGCTGCTTCAGGCAAACTCAGTCGCTCAACACGTCCGAGTACAGGGACAGTGCCTGTGCCCATCAGCAACAGACCTTTGACCGCGGCATCCACAGAGGGCATCCTGGAGCCACCCACGGTACACGCGACCCAATTGAGCCATGCACGCGAGGCCTCACGCCGGACATCGTTTGGCAAAGAGTCCCAGCGTGCCTGTATAGCGAATTGCGCCATACCGTGCACGACGCAAACGTGCTCCAACTCAGCCTCAGCAGTTTTATTCACAGCCAGCCACAGTACAACGCGCGCGAATGACTTCAGCGCTGTTTTTGACTTCGGCAATGAAGAATGGCGCATTGAGCTGGTGGTTGCTGCCGTACATTTCCTGACCAGTCCAGCTTAAGGTCCCTAGTGCACCTTTAAAGTCTTTAATTTTTTCTAGTTCGGCACGGACCTTATCGGTATCCGTAACAGTGCCCGCGCGACGCATTGCCTCAAAGAGCATATTGGTTGCATCGTAAAAGGAAGGACTAAAGCCGTTGAGAGGTGTTTTGTATTTAGCCGCATACATGTCCACATACTCTTTGGTTGAGGGTTGCTCAGGATTGATGGGGGTGTGGACAAACATGCCTTCGGCAGCAGCTTTACCAGCTACGTTGATAATCTCCTGTGTAGCGGGACCACCGGTTCGAACAATCTTGCCTTTGAATCCTAGTTCGCGGGCTTGTTTAAGAATCAGGCCAGAGGTCGTGGGTGAATTACCGTCAAGTTCAATGGTGTCTATACCTCGGGCCAGCATGCGTGTTAACAGCGGCACAAAATCTACGCGCTCTCGTTCGAAAAACTCTTTGGCCACCATGTCAGCACCGGCTTTTTTATAAGCGACCTCGAGATCTTTGGAAATAGACTGACCCGTTTCATCATTAGGGAATAGCGCTCCCACTTTCTTGACGCCTTGTGTTTTGACCAACCAGTTGATCTGCGGCTGCGCGACTTCGGCGGTCGTCACGGGAGGACGGAAGCTGAATGGCTTATCAGCCCCCAGCGCTTTGGTTGTAAAACCAAGTGTAAAAATCATCACCTTATTTTTTTCGGTAATAGGCTGGATCGCCAAGGCAGGTGCGGATCCAACCGGACCAATAATGTATTGGACTTTATCTTCAAAAATCAGACGATTGGCAACAGTGACTGCTTCGTTAGACTGATACTTATCATCATAGGGGATGACTTCGACTTTATATTTTTTACCACCGACCTCGAGTCCTCCGGTCGCATTGACCTTATCTGCAGCTAATTCGGTGGCGTTTTTCATACCTTGCCCCCAGGCTGCGCCCGAACCCGACAGGGTGACCAAAGCACCGATTTTCAAAACATCTTGCGCAATGGCCTGTTGCATCGTCAACACGCCGATACATGCGACTACACCTGCCAGATATTTAAGTTTCATTTTTTGTCTCCCGATTATTGTGGATATATTTTTTAAAACTATTCTAGTAACTAAGCTGCGATTTCTTTCAACACGGGTAAAAGATATTGTCTGAACTGCTGCGGATTTTCACTCATCGGAAAATGACCGCACTCTTTCATCACAGTGACTTTGGCACCTGGGATAGACTGCGCCGTCCGAATCGTGTCTTCAGGTGTGCACGAAAAATCATACTCACCGGTTAACAAGTAAAGTGGGCAGAGGTCGGTACGAATACCTGTGAGCTTGCCGCGCAAATCACTGTCGACGCGATAAAAATACAGATCACCTTTAAATATTCCAGGCCCGCCCTGCATGTATTGCCAGAGTGTTTCGTGGCGATGTACTTCAGGCGACTGCGGTGCGACCAGGCCTGAGACGAGTGCGGCACAAACCTCCCCGCCATGCACATCACCGCGGTGCAGCCAAGCGGTGTCGTACCAGGGCTCCTGATGGTCGGCGGCCTCGATACCAATCAAGGCACGAAACTTGTCAGAGTGCAGGTGTGCCAGCTGCAAGGTGATCCGCCCGCCGATCGAGCAGCCCATCACCACAGGGCGATCGAGTTCCAGCGCGCGGCAAAACGACATAATGGTCTCGACATAGAGCGCTGTCGATAAGCGGTATTCAGTATCCTGAAAACCCGCGGGAGGATAGGATTTGCCATGCCAGGGCATATCAAAAGCAATCACACGAAACCGTGCGGTAATTTCCGGATCATTCATCAGGTGTTGATACTGACGATTATCCGCTCCAGCCGTATGCAGACAGACGAGTGGAATACCACTACCTGCTTCTTCAAAATATACGCGGCAACGTTTGCCTTCTATATCAAAGGAGGTATAGCGCCCCACGATGGGTTCAAGTGCGACGCTCATGCTGCCATCTCGCGCGCGCAAGCCAACAGGTCTTTAACATATTGCAAATGCGCCATGAGGGGCTGCAGATTACCTTCGATCGTGAATTCTTTACGCTTATTCAAGGCAAAGATATCGTGCCATCCCGCGGGTGGCATGCATTGCCAGAATTTAGTCCAGCCTTGCGCGGTGCCTTTGATAGAAAAATCCGATGACTGCAGTGGCACGCGGTGCTCGACAAGCTCCGTCACCCTGCCCTCTCGCACACGCACAATGACGGGCACATCCTCAAACTGCAGCAATATATCTGCGCTGAATAGACGTGGTTTAGAAAAAGATACCGCTCGCGCACGAAAACGCTGCAATAGCTGCGCTCCGGCGGCAGTTTGACTGCCTGTCATGTCTCTCACCCAATCGTTTTAGTTGCCCCGCCTTATAGGTGGCAGGATCTTGATTTCACTTTATATTGCCTGGCACCCTCGCTGTCAACGCCTAAAGCGGCGGATTCAACATTACACGCGTCACATCCACATCCACACCACGTACCAGCACGCGTTTTTGCCGGCTGGTATGGCCGGAGAGTAGCTCAATCTGTTTGCGCGGTACCGACAAACGATCCGATAGCCAGGCAATCAATACCTCATTCGCTTTATTGTCTACTGCAGGAGCATGAAGAGAAATTTTAAGACGCTCACCATGTTCGCCAACTACTCGTGAAACTTTCGCACCGGGCTGACAATGCAACAACAGCGTCACGCCCTCTTTATGCGCCTCAATCCAGTTCATTTAAGACCGAAGAAATGCATCAGCGCGCCACCTGCTACACCGGCCCCAAGAATCATAAAAACGGGATTCACTTTAGTGAAGATAATCACAATCAAAGTGACGGCTGCCATGCCCAATGTTAAGGGCCCCACCACAGCAGCCTTGGCAACCGCATACACGCCGGAGCACATTAGGCCAATAGAGATGGGTTCGAGCGCATTTTGCACGGAACGGCGCCACGGACGCTCACCAATTCTGACCCAGAGTCTGCCAACAGAGAGACACAAAATACTCGAAGGAACAAAAAAGGAGAATAAGACTACGGCAGCGCCCAGCAATCCCGCTACCTGAAAACCAAATACCAACACCATCATCATATTGGGGCCTGGGGCCAATTGACCAATACTATAAATATGTACAAATGTGGTGTGGTCGATATTGAACTGATGCGCAAGTACCGTCTGCATTTCTGGCAACACTGCTGTGCCGCCTCCTACAGCTAAAAGTGACAGCATTCCAAACGTCAAAGCCAGATGAATCAATGCGATCATGAGCCGTGACCCTGTTCAGGTTTATCCTGCCCGGACTGCGGCCTGTAAATAAATAAGGAAATCGGCCCCATGATAATGAGCACCCAAATCAGAGAAAGCTTTAAAAAACTCATGAGAACAAAGGTTGCAACAATAATCGCGAGGGACTTGAGGTGTCGAAAATGATTGGAGCCTATCTTGAAGGTGATGGCTGCGAGCAACCCTGTCGCACCCGCGGCAACACCTGCGAGCAACATATTCACGAGAGGATGATCTTCGCCTGCACTGTAAGCAACGCCGGCCACCAGCACGAACACCATGCCAGGGATCAGGAGCCCGCAACTTGCGGCAATAGCACCAAGCGTCCCCCTGACGTGATTACCCGCCAACACAGCCAGATTGACTGAGTTCAGCCCAGGCATCGTCTGACTGATCGCCAGTGTTGCCATGAACTCATCGACTGTCAGCCATTTACGTTTTTCAATAAGGAGGATTCTTTCGTAGGCGACAATCCCACCACCAAAACTTACCGCACCAATCAGCAGGAATTCATAAAAGAGTTGCCAAAGCGTCGCTGTCGGCGAGGATACGCTATCGCCAGTCTGCTCAACCACCTCCTCAGCATGCAACATCATTCTGGTTTTCCGTAAATCAATGCTGTTTTAGTCGTACCGCTGGCTAACCAATCAGGAATCGCCAGCTGCAACTGCCTGAAAAACTTATTCGCTTTTTTGTGTGCCTTGGTGTCATCGCGATTAATGGCATTAACGCGATAAGAGAACGCAAGTTCACCGATAATTGGATCACCCACACTACGCATCCAGATACCAATATCGCAATGCGCCTGAACATTTTCTCCGAACACCAGATTACCAAGTGGCAAGCAAGCCTCAAGAATTTTATTTGTACGACCACCAACAATTCTTACCGGCAAATGATCTTCGGCCTCGAGTTTTTTCATATCGGGGAAAAACTCTGCAACGCTACCCAGACTTCGCTCGAACACCTTGTCAATCGGTATCGTATCTAGGATTGCATTGTTGGAGTAAATCATCCGCTCGGTTCCGAGGCCGTCGCCCCTGAGAATTTCTTCTTTGAGCCTTAACCGCGATTTATGGGTCGAATTTGGTATCGGACTGTAGTAAAGCGACTGTTTTAAAGTCGGCGCTCTGCATTTCAAGGTCAACTCGCACCAATCATCGACCCAAACATTTTGACGCGATTCGCGAACACGCAAAATAAGATTGTTGTGCCTGAAATGCTCACCGGGCGTGTCATAAAAATAGACATTGCGCAGGCCAGTATTGGCGTTATCAAGATGAAAAAATTCAACGTCGGATTTTTTGCAAAACGACACCATCAAAGAACTGAGCTGATCGATGCGACTGCGGCGATCAAGACCCTCTGGTTTGAGGAGTAGCTTAAATTCGCGATTGGTGATGCGTTTATCGAGTTTCATTTTTGATTCATTTCCACACGGCGACTAATCATATGCATAGCATGTCTGCTCTTAAAAAAACGTTTCAAATCCCGATAGATTTGCAATGATGAAATAATAATCAGCGAAATCGAGATTGGCACGACAGAAATATAACCCGTTGTTTTAAAACTGACGGCCCCGACTATGGCACCAAACAAAAACATACTAAAAATCAACAAGTGCGCGTTAAGTTTTTTACGATTAGCGATAACCAGATGGGTTTGATTACCTTCGATTGATTTATTCCAATAAAGTAACCGCCCGATTTCGATACCGATATCAGTGATGATGCCTGTCATATGAGTCGTACGAATTTCTGCTTTTGAAATTTTAGTGATGATGGCGTTTTGCAAACCCATCACAAAACACAACATTAATGCAATGGTAGGTACAGTTAAAGGTTTGTATAAATGCAAATAAGCGCCTGCCAGACCAAACAACAGCAAGACGATCGCCTCAAGCAAAAGAGGCAAGGTAAATTCACTATGGATTTTGTGGCGTCTTCCCCAGTTGACCAGCACCGCGGTCACCACGGCACCCAATACAAAAGATGCCAGCATCGAAAGTCCGCCCAGCACGGGTAGCAAACTCGCCAAAGCAAAATGATCACCAATGCTCGAAACAATCCCCGTCATATGGGATGTGTACTGACCAATCGCCATAAAACCGCCGGCATTGACCGTACCCGCTACAAATGCCAGATAAGCACCTAACTGATAGTTAGCGCGCTGAGTACGTCGCGTACTGGTCAATCGATGGAGAGTTTGAATAGCCATTTGATTTTAAGCAAGGATTCTATTCATTATATGAAGGTTTATTGTTTTTTCTTCAGTTTGAGGACTAAGATGAATTATCCAATCTGCTTATACAGATTTCATTTAACTCTTGAGGCAAACATATGATTATTTCCAGAAACGCTTGGGTAGTCGTTGCGGACGGTGGTCGCGCGAATATTTATGAAAACGTTGGCGAGATTGGTGAAATCAGCCTCAAACTCCTGCGCTCGGTTGACCAGCACAATGCGCGCAAACGCGACAACGGCCATGACAACACCTCACAAGCAATAGGCGGACAGGGTCATCACAAGTCAGCCTTAGAGCCTAAAGATCCTCAGGCGGCGGAAAAACACGACTTCCTGCAACTACTCATCGATGGCTTAGCGTTTGACGTCCAATCGGGACAATGCTCAGAGATGGTGCTGATCGCGTCCCCAGCTGCCTTAGGTGATATGCGTCAGCATATGCCTGCTGCGCTGGCTGCGAAAATCGTCAAAGAAGTCAATAAAGACTACACCCACATGGCGGCCAATGAATTGAGCAAATTGCTCATGCACCAGCACGACTAAGCGCGGATCGCTGACAGCGCAGGCCTTGCTGATTTGCATTCTGTTTATTTCAATGCAACAGCAAACCCTCGCTGGACGCCCGGTCTGGCCATCATTGTTTCGTACCATTGTTTGACGTGAGGAAAGTCGTTGAGATCCACTTGATGTCGCGGGTGTCTCCAGACCCAGCCCAGTATGGCAAAATCAGCAATCGAGATTTCGCCTGCAAAATAATCATGCACAGCCAGGCGCTTGTCCATCACACCATATAAGCGTCGCGTTTCATTCATAAAGCGTTTCAACCCGTAGCGCTTGTCATCCTCGTTATCCAAACCGATAAAGTGATGAACCTGCCCGGGTATGGGACCAAATCCTGCCATCTGAAACATCAGCCATTCAAGTACAGCAATACGCGCGGCACCCGTTCGAGGTAAAAACTTTCCGGTTTTTTCAGCCAGATAAATCAGTATGGCGCCGGATTCAAACACACTGACCGGCTGACCGTCAGGGCCGTCAGTGTCGATAATCGCTGGAATTTTGTTATTTGGACTAATAGCTAAAAATTCTGGGCTGAATTGCTCATCTTGGGTGATGTCGATCGACTTCACGGCATATGGCAGACCCATCTCTTCGAGAGCGACAGAAATTTTCCGGCCATTAGGCGTATCAAAAGCAAAGAACTCAATGGTCATGAGGACAACCCAATTTTTTAGAAACGCATCATAAATGGTCCCGTATTGTTTGATACGGGACCATGTTCAAATTGCACAGTTATCTTCGCATCAATAGACGATCAGTTATCCACCTTGATGCCCGCGGCTCTGATCAGATTACCCCAAAATGCATAATCCTTCGTGATGTAGTCTGCGAACTCTTTTGTCGAACCATACAACGGCACGAGACCCGCATCATTGAGCTTTTTAGCAACTTCTGGATTATTCATCGTTTCGATAAAGGCTTTGGCCAGCGTCCCGACAACGTTTTGTGGAGTTTTTGGAGGAGCGAGAATACCCACCCACGATGGTGCGCTGACTTCTGCACCGATCTCAGTCAGTGTAGGGATCTCTTTGATCAGATCGATACGTTTTTTAGACGCCACACCAAACGGAATCATCTTGGATTTAAATCCACCAGCCATCGGCGCGGGAACCATCGCAAAATCTACCTGGTCCGCCATCGCAGCTTGTGCAGCAGGTGCTGCCCCCTGATATGGCACATGCAACATATC
>CAIPID010000406.1 GCA_903865015.1 uncultured beta proteobacterium
CCCTCTGGATCCCGGCTACCGGATTCAATGGAAACAAGCTTATCGAGCGTTTGCAGTAGCAATGGGCTCTGCGCTGCAGCAAGTTTTTCAATCGAAGCCCGATCGCTCGTTTGCGCTGCAGCACTTGAAATCACCATACACAGCACACCAGACATCAACCATTGCAACATAGCGGCATTCCTTTTTGGAGTTACTTTTTATATTCATTCTGCATGCGGACTGATTTCGCATTTATTCCGAGCATACTCCGAGGTATAGGCCGCTGACGAGAAAAGTCGCTGCAGAAATGCCTTGTGACCGTTAAACTGTGGTTCATAAATACTGCAGGGTTTAACCCCAACCTGCGGCTAAAACGAATATTGACTTCGGAGATCACGGAACATGGCCGTTATTACCAATGTGGAAGACCTGCGCATCCTGGCAAAAAAGCGCGTTCCGCGCATGTTTTATGACTATGCGGATTCCGGCTCATGGACAGAAAGCACTTACCGGGCCAATGAAAGTGATTTTCAGAAAATCAAACTGCGCCAGCGCATCCTGGTCAATATGGAGCACCGCTCGACCGCCACGACAATGATTGGCCAACGGGTGGCAATGCCGGTTGCGATCGCACCAACAGGGCTAACCGGCATGCAGCATGCCGATGGCGAAATTCTCGCCGCGCGCGCAGCACGAGACTTTGGCATCCCTTTTACACTTTCAACAATGAGCATCTGCTCAATCGAAGATGTCGCCAAGGGTACTGACGGCCATCCGTTCTGGTTTCAGCTCTATGTCATGAAAGACCGTGACTTCATCGAGCGCCTGATTGAGCGGGCCAAGGCTGCGAATTGCTCAGCGCTGGTTCTCACGCTTGACCTGCAAATCCTGGGGCAACGCCACAAGGACCTGAAGAACGGTCTGAGTGCCCCACCAAAAATGACACTCGCCAACCTGATCGACATCGCCACTAAGCCGCGCTGGGCGATGGGCATGCTCGGCACACCACGCAGACAGTTCGGCAACATCGTCGGACACGTCAAAGGCGTCTCCGACATGAGCAAGCTCAGTGAGTGGACGAGCTCACAATTTGATCCTGCCCTGAACTGGGGGGATGTGGAATGGATCAAAAAACGCTGGGGCGGCAAACTCATCCTCAAAGGCATCCAGGATGTTGAGGATGCACGTATGGCCGTCAATAGCGGAGCCGATGCGCTGATCGTCAGCAACCACGGAGGCCGTCAGCTTGATGGCGCCAACTCAAGTATCCAGTCCCTGCCCGCCATTGTCGATGCGGTGGGTAAGCAAATCGAAATTCACATGGATGGTGGTGTGCGCAGTGGGCAAGATGTGCTGAAAGCCCGCGCCTTAGGCGCACAAGGTTGCTACATCGGACGTGCATTTCTGTATGGCTTGGGCGCAATGGGTGGTCCGGGCGTCACAAAAGTACTTGAGATGCTCCATAAAGAGCTTGATCTGACGATGGCCTTTTGCGGACACACCGACGTTGAAACTGTCGATAAGAGCCTGCTTTTGCCAGGCACGTACCCAACTTGAACCAAGCGGGTGCAATCTTCACAAACAATCACGTTTAGTATTAAAAATTAGCAAAGGAAAAATTAGTTCACTATGTCCGAACACGCACACATCGACCCGTCCAATAAAAAAATCGCACTGTTGATCGCCATACTCGCGCTCTGCCTGGCGATTACCGAAACACTAAGCAAGGCCTATCAAACTGAAGTCATCACAAAGCAAGTCGAGTCATCCAACCTGTGGGCGTTCTTTCAGGCCAAGTCGATTCGCAAAACAAGTACAGAGCTTGCACTGGAGACGATCAAGGCCACCGCACCCGCGAATGATGCAAAGTCTGAAGAAATCATGAACAAATGGACCGCCGCGGTTAAGCGCTACGACACAGAGCCAGAGACCGGCGAAGGCCGTAAAGAATTAGCCGCGCGGGCCAAGAAAGCTGAACAGCTTGGCCAAGTCGCCAATCATAAATATCATAATTTTGAAATTGCCTCGGGCATGTTGCAAGTCGCGATTGTGCTGGCCTCAGCCAGCATCATCACCGCAGTAGGACTCTTGGGAGCACTGTCTGGTGGGCTTGGTCTTGTAGCCGTAGGCTTTTCTATCTATGCACTGTTCTTTTAATTGACGCCATACGGTTTATCATGACCCAGACTGGCACTCCCCCGCGTACCGCCTCAATCGGGCGACGACGCATGATACAGGGGGTAGCCTCAACGATCGCGCTGATCGGTTTACCAAGCGGCGTCTGGGGCAAGCAAGGATGGTCTAACGACCCTTTCAGCATGGGCGTGGCCAGCGGTGCACCCACACCCGATGGCGTTGTTCTGTGGACCAGGCTCGATCCTGTCGTGGTCGAGGCGGCAGGTTTAATCACCCAATCGATTCCGGTCACCTGGCAAGTCGCTGATGATGCACAGTTTTTACGTATCGTGGCGCAAGGCGTTATTCAAGCAGTCCCCGCTCTGGCTCACTCTGTGCATGCCGAAGTAAGCGGACTATCATCAGATCATCATTATTTCTACCGGTTTTTGGCGGGTTCCGCATCCAGCACCACTGGTAGAACAAGAACATTCCCGGCCTTAGAGGCAACACCTAACAGTCTGCGACTGGCCTATGCCTCATGTCAGCAATGGGGGAACGGCTATTACAGCGCCTACCGCCATATGCTCGACGAAAACCTCGACATGGTGATGTTCCTGGGCGACTACATGTATGAGTATCCATCCTCGCGACCAAAGGACATCAGGCCCACAACAGGCGGCTGGGCTAACACGATTGAGTCTTATCGACAACGCTACGCCCTGCACAAATCAGATCTCGATCTGCAGGCAATGCATGCGGCTGCGCCCTGGTTGATCACCTGGGACGACCATGAAGTACAAAACGACTATGCCGGAATACTGCATGGCGACTCGGGTCGCCCTGTCGAGGATTTCATGGCCAGACGGCGTGCTGCCTATCAAGCCTTTTATGAACATATGCCCGTCAGACGTGCGGATTTTGAAGCCTTGATCAGCACGCACAATAACAACGCAAAGGTTTTTGGCAGTCATCAGTACGGGAAGCTTGCAACGCTTTACCTGCTTGATACCCGTCAATTCAGAGACCCTCAGGCGTGTAACCCAAACAATAAAATTGGAGCAAGCCAGCTCGATCCAAGTACGTGTGCAATCTGGAACGATCCCCAGCGCACACTGCTCGGGACACAGCAGGAGAGCTGGCTCAAACGTGAGTTTGAAGTCTCCACGTCGCAATGGAATGTAATCGGCCAACAAACACTGCTCGGCCAACGTAATTTTGATACCAAGGGCGGCGTACGATTTTCAAATAACGGCTGGGATGGCTACCCACGGGCACGTCAACGCCTCATTGAGGCCATGATTCAAACCAAGCTTCGCAACCCCGTTGTCATTGGTGGAGATGTCCACGAAAACTGGGTTGGACATATTTTGTCCGACTATAACGTGCCCACAAGTACAAAAATAGGCGTTGAGTTTTGCGGTACCTCCATCACATCGCTCGCGCACACCAGTCAGGAAAAAGCCAACCAGATGCTACGTGTCAACCCGCACTTCATTTTTGCGAATACTGAATATCGGGGCTATGGGGTAGCCGAGTTCACGCCAAGCGGGATGCGCACGACGCTGCGCGCAGTCGAAGATGCAACCAACCCACGTTCAGCCATACACACACTTGCAGAATTCGTCGTAGAGTCAGACAAACCTAATATCAAGATAGTCGAATAGCCTGTTTAGCGTATATCTTTGTGTCCGTAAATTTTGTAAGGTGCTAGCAACATTTTCCTTACTTTTTTGCATTCTTTTACTACAGGCGCAATGCGGTGAACCATCAAACACTTGGCCACATCTATCTGATTGACGACGACGCCTCAATCCGACGCGCACTGGCTGGCACGCTCGACAAGTTAGGCTTTACCGTGAGCGCCTTTGAAGATGCAACGGTTTTTCTTAAAACCGCTATGCCTGTCTCGCCCGCAGTTATTTTGCTGGACATGAGGATGCCTGGAAAATCCGGTGTTGAGGTTCAGGTCGAACTGTTAAAAACAGGATGGCGAACACCCATCATATTTATCAGCGGAGAAAGCTTGCCCGCCCAGATTGTGCAAGCGATGAAACAAGGGGCTGCGGATTTCCTGCTCAAACCATTTTCAATGGAAGAGCTACTGCGCACCATTACCTCCGGGATGGATCGGGATCGAGCTGAACAAGATTTACTCATTCGCGCACTCTCAGTCAAACAACGACTGAAATCGCTGACGCCCCGCGAAAAAGCCGTATGTGCTGAGATGATCTCTGGCCGGTCAAACAAAGAAATCGCTCAGGCGAGCGACTCTGCAGCATCCACCGTCAAATTACACCGTGCCCGCATATTGAAAAAAATGCAGGTCGAATCTCTGGGCGATCTGATCGCTTTGCTCAAGGGCATCGAGCTTGGGCAAAGCAAAGCAAGCTAGTTGGTATCGGTTAGTGCGTATCTTTTACGTCGACCAGCCACTCGCGCCAGATCGCAACGATTAGCGCCATCAATACCGGGCCGATGAACAGCCCAACGAATCCCATGGTTTTAACGCCGCCCACCAATCCAAAAAACGTGGGTAAGAACGGTAATTTAACGGGGCCACCAACCAAACGCGGCCTAAGCGTTTTATCAACGATAAAGAGCTCAACTGCCCCCCAGGCAAACAAGCAAAAACCTGCCAGTTGGTGACCTGAACCGACCAGATACAAAGAAACCAAGGTGAAAGACAATGGCGCGCCCCCTGGGATCATCGCCATAAAGGCTGTGACGACCCCTAGCAACACAGGCGATGGCACACCGGCGATCCAGTACGCAACACCGAGCACGAGTCCCTCGCCAATCGCAATCAGACCCATGCCCGTGACCGTCGCACTAATTGTGGCGGGTACCACACGTGAAAATCTGTTCCAGCGAAGCGGCAGGATCCTTTCGCCCAAGGTATCGAGCTGCCCCATCATCCGGTGTCCATCTTTGTAGACAAACAGCAAGGTGATCAGCATGAACAAAACCGTCAGCATGATGTGAAAAGCATTACCCGTCGCCGAAAGCACTACACGATAAATATTGCCAATATTCTGGCCACTGATCATTTCAATCCAGGTGCCCAGTGCGTGCGGCTGCCCCAAATAATCCGTCCAATAAGTGCCTAGCCGATCGCCCGCGAGGGGCAATGCCACAATCCAGGCGGGGGGCTCTACACCCATTCTATTGGCCTTGAGTAGCCAGGCGACCAGGTTGCTCGCTTCGTTAATAGAGTAATAGAGAGCCACCGACAGTGGCACCACCAGCACCAGAATAATCACGACCAAAGCAAGACTGGCGGCTAGCGTTGTACGACCCTTGCAAACATCCACCCAACGGGAATAAAGCGGCCAGCTGGCAAAACCTATAATCAACGCGGCAAGCACTGGCACCAGAAAATCGCTGAAAAAATATACGCCTGCAGCGAGCAGTAAAACCAGCAAAAATCTGACAATAAGATGGACGGGCAAGATCGGTTGCATCAAGTAAGGATCCGGATAGGTTTGCCGGCAAGCCATGCCTGAATATCCTCGACAACGTTGGCATAAAAAACAGCAAAGTTCTCAGGGGTGGAATACCCCAGGTGCGGCGTCAAAATCGTGCGCGGAACGAAACGCCATTCATTATCTGCAGCCAGCGGCTCGGAATCAAACACATCAAGACCAGCACCCGCAATTTTTCCCTGTTCCAGAACAGACTTCAGTGCGCCCTGATCGACCAGACCTGCACGCGAAGTATTGATCAGATAAGCGCTCGGCTTCATCGACTCGAGACTTGCCGAGTCCACAATCCCGCGCGAACGGTCACTGAGTACCAGATGCACGCTCACCACATCAGAGGTACTGAAGAGATCATATTTAGAAAGGAGTTTTACGCCAGCCTTCGCTGCCCGCTCCTCGGTCAGATTCGGACTCCATGCAACAACATCCATGCCAAAAGCTAGACCGACACGCGCTACGCACTGGCCAAGATGCCCCGCTCCCAGCAAGCCAAGGCGTTTGCCTTCGAGCGTGGGTGGCATCGAAGTCTGCCAAAGTCCCTGCTTCATGTTTTCAGCTTCTTGGGGGATCTTTTTAAACAAAGCTAACAAGAGTGCCCAGGCAATCTCTGCTGTCGCACCTCGGCTCATTGGATCGCCAGGCGCACCACAGACGACAACCCCCTGCTCACGGCAAGCTTCGAGATCGATAGAGTTGTTGCGCAAACCAGTCGTCACGAGCAGTCGCAGGTTAGGCAACGCCTTAATGAGGCTCGCCGGAAAGGCCGAACGCTCGCGCATCGCAACGATCACATCAAAAGAAGCCAATACCTCGGCGCTGGTATGGGGCTCAATAAAATCCGAAAAAAAACTGACATCAGCATTCAAGGACTGCCAATCTGCCATGCCAGGGGCCACTTGCAAATAATCGTCGAGTACGGCAATACGCATATCTGTCTCCATTGCGGGAATATTGTTGTTTTACTACATTGCCTGCTTGAGGCGTTTTTCTATTTCATCTTTAGGAATGGCGCCGCCAACACGGGTGTCATCAGCAAAAAATAATGCGGGCGTGCCGCGCACCATTAATTTTTGACCTAACGCAACCATCGCATCGGTGGGCGTATCACACTCAATCGTTGGAGGCACCTGGCCCTTTAGCATCCAGGCATCCCAGGTCTCACCACGATCTTTGGCACACCAGATATTACGCACTTTAGTGGTGGAGTCTGGTGAAAGAATCGGATAGGGGAAAGTGTAAATCGTGACATTATCGATATCTTTCATCGACTGTCTGAGCTGTTTGCAATAGCCGCAGTTGGGATCTTCGAAAATCGCGACTTTACGCGCGCCGCTGCCTTTGACCTGCTTGAATGACAATTCAAACGGTAATTGGTCAAAAGGGATTTTTGCGAGCGCATCCTGGCGTTCACGGGTCATGTCACGACGCGTCACGGCATCGATGAGTGTGCCGTCCAGGACAAATGAAACCTTTTCGTCGGTATAGATCAGATCCATGCCAAGTTGAATCTCATACAGCCCATAAGGCGTGAGCCGCACCGCAGTTATGGGTGGCTGATCGAACCTTTCGGAAAACAGTTTTTTTACTGATTCAGTTTTTGCAGTGGTTGCTGCATCGTTTGGCGCACTGGCTGGTGCATTGTTAGCTGCGTCGGATGTTTTTTGTGCGAATGCGCAGACCGCCACAGCGCTCAACAACAATGCGCATAGAAATGCTGAATAACGTTTAAACATGTCTCTCTCCTAGCGGGATGCGCCACCGATGATTTGCCGTTTAATGAATGGCAGTTTTTCAACGAGGTTCATTCCAATATTACGTAGCCAGACGACAGGGGCCGTCTGCGCATTAAATAATCGATGTAATCCATCCGTCACGAGGCGCATCGCCATCACAGGCTCAGCGCGCGCGCGCCGATACCGCCTCAGGACCATTGGATCACCCGCCGCGCGAAAAGGTTCACGTCCAGCAACAACATCTACCAGTGACTGTACATCGCCCAGACCCAGATTCAAACCTTGACCGGCGAGCGGATGCAGGCGATGCGCCGCATCACCCACCAAAGCCAGACGATCATCAATCATGGGAGACTGATTTAATGTCAGCGGAAAACCGTGGAGCGCAGCGCATTGCGTGAGCATGCCTAATTGTCCTGCAGTAGCTTGCGCCAGCATAGCGCAGAGCGTGCGAGCCTGTTGCGAGGAATCTTGCGCAAGCAATTCATTGGCCTGCTGCTCTTTCATGGACCAGACCATCGACACCTGGTGGCCGGCGCGCGTGTCGGGCAAAGGCAATAACGCCAGCACGCCATCCTCTCTGAACCATTGCACCGCTTTACCATGGTGTGGTTTCTCGCAGTTGAAATGCGCAACCAGCCCTGTTACACCATAAGGCGTGATATCAACCGGTACCCCTGCAGCCGCTCGCAGTGGTGACTGCGCGCCATCGGCAGCCACAATCAAATCTGCCTCAATCACCGCACCTGATTCCGTGGTCAACACGCCCGGACGATAATCAACAAACTTTTCTGTGACCCATCGCAAACCAACAAATTGCACCGCCTGGATCAACACACGTTCGATCTCGCCCGCCTCGACAATCCAGGCAAGCTCAGGCATGGCGTTTTGCCAGGCGCGTAAATTAAGACGACCATCCCCGTCACCAAAAATCTCCATCGAGTCGATAGGGGTCAGGCGTGCAGGGGGCAGCATATCCCAGACACCAATCGACGATAAGAATTTTTGACTTACAGGAGAAATCGCATACACGCGCGGATGGAAAATTTCCGTATCAGCCGGGGCGATCTGAGGTCTAGGGCCAAGCAAGGTCACAGACTGTCCTCGTCTTGCCATTGCGAGTGCGCAAGCCAGACCAGCGATCCCCGTGCCACAGACTGCGACTGAGGACTTCAGAATGCGAGGGCTGTGTGTGTGTGCGCTCATCTTGCGCTAGGTGCTCCAGCTTGTTTGGGCCACAAGACCCACATCTGGCCTGACTGTTTCATGCGACCTGCCATATTGCCTGCCACCTCACCAAAACCCCAGTAAAAATCAGCCCGGGCAGCGCCCTTAATGGCCGTGCCGGTATCCTGCGCAAAAACGAGTCTATTCAAGGGTTGCGCCGAGGCGGGTTGCGTCGTTGCTAAAAATACCGGCGCCCCAAGCGGCACGAATGTTGTATCCACCGCGATCGAGCGCTGCGCCATCAAGGGCACTCCAAACGCACCTTTGGGGCCGATTTCGGGATCAATGATTGGTTCTTCCTTGAAAAATACAAGTGCCGGATTCGCGTTGAGCATTTCCTGCACACGTTTCGGATTGCGCTTGGCCCATTCACGGATATTTTGCATGGACGTTTGCGCAAGTGGCAGCTCATTCTTGTCTGCGAGCCACTTGCCAATCGACACATAAGGATGGCCATTGTGATCGGCATAGGCCACACGAATTGTCTGTCCAGCACCCGGTCCATCTACTAGCTGCACGCGACCAGAACCCTGCACCTGTAAAAAGAAATTATCGACCGGGTCATTGACAAACACCACCGCAGGCGGCTGACGTCCCGAGGCCTCAAGGGTTGCGCGGCTGTCGTAAGGCACCACACGATTACCATCGAGCTTACCGCGAACACGTTTACCAGCCAGCTCGGGATACATTTTGCCCAGATCAATGGTCAGCAAATCAGCCGGGACGGTGTAGAGCGGCCACTGATGGGGGCCACCCTGTTTGCGCGAACCCATCACCAACGGTTCGTAATAACCCGTGACCGTATTGCTAGCAGGCTTACCATCCGCGGTTTGCAGTCGCCAGGGTGCGAGCCAGGTCTGAATAAAACGCCGAACCGACTCCGCATCCTTAATATTTGGCGCACGCGCGGGGTCTGCGGCCGCCGCACAAACAGGTTGCCATGCGCGCGGAGCCGAGCGTGCGGAGGCCGCCAGATTGCCTGAGGTAGGGCGCATCAATCCGCGGCAGTTGCGGATAAATGTGGCCCAGACATTGCGCAAGTCATCACTGCCCCAGCCGGGAAGCTCGTTAAACCCGACCGCGACAAACTTGCCGCTTAATGGTCGTGCGGCAGTGTCAGGCAAGGCCGACAAGGCCGGAACCACTAACGGCCCATCAGACGATGCCGTGCCAGTATCAGGGATGCCCGCGCTCTGATCTACCTTGACTGCGGGGCCTGTCGAGCAGGCCGCCAGCAATACGACCAAGCCACCAAGCAAGGCAGGGCGTGCTTTTTGAATCAAGCCAAAATAAGGTGTCATGTATATGGGCAACTTTAATTAATGGAGCGTGCGTGGCATCGCCAGCACGAACTCTGCAATCTCAACCTCAAACGGAACCCCGTTTTCGCCAACACAATGGTAACTGCCGCGCATCGTCCCGACCGGCGTGGTCAACGGACAACCGCTTGTGTACTCAAAGGTCTCGCCCGGAGCAAGCAGTGGCTGCTGACCGACCACCCCCAAACCACGCACCTCTTGCTCAGCCTGATCGCCGTCAGTAATCACCCAGTGACGGCTGATCACTTGCGCAGGCCGCTCACCGGTGTTGGTGATGCGTACTGTGTAGGCAAAGACGAATTGCTGCTTTGAAGGGGTCGATTGATCCGGCACAAAGCGCGGCTCCACAGCAACCGTAAGCTCGAAAGGTTTCACAGACATATCCAGTAAAAAAAGAGATCACGCGCGCAATCGGGACAAATCACTGCAATAATGGTGGTCATTCCGACTTGGCGTTTGCATATCATGCCAGAAACTACAAAATTACCTCATAAATTACCCACAGCACGCATTGCACCCAGCATTTTATCCGCCGACTTCGCCCGTTTGGGCGAAGAAGTCAGAAATGTTGTGTCTGCAGGCGCAGACTGGATCCATTTTGACGTGATGGACAACCATTACGTGCCCAATCTAACCATTGGCCCGATGGTATGCGAGGCGATTCGCCCCCACGTCAACGTCCCGATTGACGTGCATCTGATGGTCGAACCCGTTGACGCACTGATCCCCATGTTCGCAAAAGCCGGGGCCAATGTCATTACTTTCCACCCAGAGGCCTCGCGCCACGTAGATCGCAGTCTGGCACTTATCCGCGAGCATGGCTGTCAAGCGGGTCTGGTCTTTAATCCGGCCACCTCTCTGGAATGGCTGACCCATGTCATGGACAAAATCGATGTGATTTTGCTGATGTCCGTCAACCCCGGTTACGGTGGCCAGAGCTTTATTCAAGCCACATTACCCAAGCTGAAGCAAGCACGCGCACTGATCAACCGACATGTCGAGTCAGGCGGACAAGCTATCTCACTCGAAGTCGACGGCGGCGTCAAAATCGACAACATCCGCGAAATCCGGGCCGCAGGGGCAGACACCTTCGTGGCTGGCTCCGCAATTTTTGGCAAACCCGACTATCAGGTCGTGATCCAGCAGATGCGTGAGCAACTGTCTCTGGCAGACAGGGGTTAATCCGTGCGAGCTGAGCCTGCGAGCGCGCCAACGGGCGCGTCAACATCAGAGAGCTTGTCTGCCGATGCGGTTTTGCTTGATCTGGACGGAACACTACTGGATACGATCCCCGATCTGGCCCATGCGGCCAACGCCATGCGCACAGATCTCGGCCTGGCTGCTTTGCCGCAATCGCTGATCGCAACCTACGTCGGGCGCGGTGTGGATAATCTAATTCAACGCTCACTGGCCGAAGATCTTGACGGACAACCCATCCCTGCAGACCTGCTGGCCCGTGGCCGCGCATCGTTTGCCCCGCACTATCATCATGTGAACGGCCAGAAAGCAGTGTTGTTTGAGGGTGTACTGCCAGGACTTGAGCGCATGCAGAAAATGGGCCTCAAACTCGCAGTCGTCACCAATAAAGCGACAGAGTTCACCTTGCCACTGCTTGAGCGCACTGGATTAGCCAGATTTATGCAGGCAGTGGTGTGCGGCGACACGCTCACTGAAAGAAAACCTCATCCAGCGCCCATGTTGCACGCCTGCTCCCAACTCAATTCCATACCATCGCGCACCGTCGTCGTGGGTGATTCCAAGCATGACGCCGCCTCCGGCCGGGCGGCGGGATGCCGCGTATTGATCGTGCCCTACGGTTACAACGAAGGCCAAAGCGTGCAAACGCTGGATGTCGATGCTATAGTAGAAACCATCGAAGCTGCGGCTCAGTGGATTTATGTACACTGATTAGGTACATGCGCAGTGTGGATTGCATTGAAAGAATATTGAAAATGAATTTATCAACCCGCATTCAACTCGTTACTGGCGCCTGGTGGCGTTGGTGGCGTCTGTCTGTCGGGTAATGGTTTGTTTTAAGGTTTTGACGGATTTTTCCTCAATACCACCGAGTAAAAACCTAGCCCGCCCAACCATGGCCGGGCTTTTTTATTGGAAAAACCGGTTAAGCCCAAAGCGAGAACCGAGACCACATCATGACTGAAATCGAATTCAAAGCGCTAGCTGCACAAGGTTACAACCGCATCCCCCTGATCGCGGAAACCTACGCGGACCTGGACACGCCACTCGGCATATATCTAAAACTCGCCCATACGGGCCCTCAGGCAGGTAAAAATACCTGCTTGCTGGAATCGGTTGTCGGTGGCGAGCGTTTTGGTCGCTACTCGTTTATCGGCCTGCCAGCACGCAACGTGTTGCGCGCACGCGGCACTAAAACCGAACTACTGCGCGACGAGGTTGTAATCGAAACGCACGAGGGAGATCCACTTGAGTTCATTTCGCAATACCAGCAACGATTTAAAGTTGCCCTGCGTCCAGGCATGCCGCGTTTTGCGGGTGGGCTCGCGGGTTACTTTGGCTACGACACCGTACGTCATATCGAGCCAAAACTAGGACCTGCGACCAAGCCTTATCCCGAGGGCATGGGCGAAGGCCCCCCTGATATCCTGCTATTACAAGTCGACGAGCTGGTCATCGTCGACAATCTGGCTGGCCGGATCTATCTGATGGTCTACGCGGATCCTGCGACACCCGAGGCCTACAACAACGCCCAGCAGCGCCTCAAAGAGCTGCGTATCAAGCTGCGTAAACCGGTCGAGATTCCCTACAGTCATGGGAGTGTTTCAACAAAAGAAGAGCGTAATTTCGCTAAAGAGGATTACCTCACTGCCGTGCATCGGGCCAAGGAATACATCGCGGCCGGAGATCTGATGCAAGTGCAAGTCGGTCAGGTCATTAAAAAGCCGTTTAGTGACTCACCTCTTTCTCTATATCGTTCGTTGCGTTCGCTCAATCCATCGCCCTATATGTACTTCTGGAATTTTGGTGATTTCCAGGTTGTCGGTGCATCGCCAGAAATTCTCGTGCGTCAGGAAACCCTGCCCGCCGACGAAGGCGTCAAACCAGACACCCGCATCACCATTCGTCCTCTGGCAGGTACACGCAAACGTGGTGGCACACCCGAAGAAGACGCCGCACTCGCTGAGGAACTGCTCGCCGATCCAAAAGAGCGTGCCGAACACGTCATGCTGATCGATCTGGCACGCAATGACGTGGGTCGTGTCGCCAAGATCGGTACGGTCGAGGTAACCGACACCATGGTGATCGAACGCTACTCGCACGTCATGCACCTGGTCTCAAACGTGGCAGGCACCTTGCTCGATGGCATGAGCAATATGGATGTGCTGCGCGCATCGTTCCCGGCCGGTACGCTAACAGGCGCACCCAAGGTGCGTGCCATGCAGATGATTGACGAGCTCGAGCCCGTGCGTCGCGGCATTTATGGTGGCGCAGCCGGGTATTTAAGCTATGGCGGTGAAATGGATGTTGCCATCGCAATCCGTACTGGAATTATTAAAGATGGCATGCTCTACGTACAGGCAGCGGCCGGAATCGTGGCTGACTCGGATCCCGAAAAGGAATGGCTCGAAACCGAAGCAAAAGCACGCGCAGTCCTACGCGCGGCCGAACAAGTGCAAAACGGTCTTGACGACCCATTCTGATGACACGACAGGATACATAATATGTTGCTCATGATCGACAATTACGACTCGTTTACCTACAACCTGGTTCAGTATTTTGGTGAACTGGGCGAAGACGTACGTGTCTACAGGAATGACCAGATCACGCTCGAAGAAATCGATGCGCTGGCCCCTGACCATATTTGCATTTCGCCAGGCCCTTGCTCTCCAGCCGAGGCGGGTATCTCGATTGATGTGATCAAACGATATGCCGGCAAAGTCCCTCTGCTGGGCGTATGTCTCGGACATCAGGCCATCGGTGCAGCCTTTGGCGGCAAGATTGTCCGCGCCAAAGAAATCATGCATGGCAAAACATCTCTGATCACCCACACAGGCTCTGATGTGTTCAAGGGCCTGCCCTCGCCTTTTACTGTGATCCGTTACCACTCGCTGGCGATTGAGCGCGCATCGATTCCCGATTGCCTGATGATCACGGCCGAGACCGCAGATGGTGAAATCATGGGTGTGCGCCATAAGACGCTGCCGATCTACGGAGTCCAGTTTCATCCGGAATCCATTCTGAGCGAACACGGTCACGCGATGCTGCGTAATTTTCTTGAACTTGATGCAGGCAATAAGGAATAAGCATGTCGATTACCCCCAGCGAAGCCCTGCACCGCTGCATCGAACATCGTGAAATCTTTCACGACGAAATGCTGCACCTGATGCGCATGCTGATGCGCGGCGAGATGTCGCCGACGATCGCGGCCGCCCTCCTGATGGGACTGCGCGTCAAGAAAGAAACCATTGGCGAGATCACTGCAGCAGCGCAAGTGATGCGCGAATTCGCCACCCCCGTACACGTTGCTAACCCTCAGGATATGGTCGACATGTGCGGCACGGGAGGCGATGGCAGCAATACCTTTAACATTTCTACAACAGCCATGTTTGTCGCAGCTGCGGCAGGCGTCCCAATCGCCAAACACGGCGGGCGCAGCGCTTCCTCCTCCTCAGGCAGTGCCGATGTACTTGAAGCGCTGGGGGCGAACCTCAGTCTTTCACCCACCCAGGTCGCGGACTGTATTGAGGCGACAGGCATCGGTTTTATGTTTGCACCCGCCCATCATGGCGCGATGAAAAATATCGCGCCGGTACGTAAAGAACTTGGCGTCAGAACTATTTTTAATCTGCTTGGTCCGCTAACCAATCCTGCAGGTGCCGCGAATCAGTTAATGGGAGTATTCCACCCTGACCTGGTCGGGATTCAGGTTCGCGTGTTGCAATCGCTCGGTTCGCGCCACGTCATGATCGTGCACGGCAAAGACGGTATGGACGAGGCCTCCCTCGGGGCAGGCACATTAGTCGGTGAATTAAAGGATGGCAAGATCCTTGAATACGAAATTCATCCCGAAGACTTTGGTTTGCCTATGGCGTCCAACCGCTCGATCAAAGTAACCAGCAAAGAAGAGTCACGCGATATGGTTCTCGATGCGCTGGGCAACACAGCGGGCACAGCACGCGACATTGTCGCGTTCAATGCCGGTCTGGCGATTTACGTTGGCAACCATGCGCCAAGTATCGGCGAGGGCGTCAAGATGGCTTTCGAGGCGATTGCAAGCGGTGCCGCACGCGAAAAACTCGAATCCTTTTGTGCATTCACACGGAAGTTTGCAGCATGAGCGATATTCTAAATAAAATTTTAGCCGTCAAGTTTCAGGAAGTCGCCGCGGAGCGATTACTGCGTTCAGAGTCTGATTTACTCACTCAGGCTCAGGCCAGAAAAGACGTACGTGGCTTTGCACAGGCCATTGAAACAAAGATCGCCGCCGGTCGACCAGGCGTGATTGCCGAGATTAAAAAAGCATCGCCCTCTAAAGGCATCCTGCGTGAAAACTTTCAGCCCGCAGAGATTGCGCAGTCCTATGCACAGCACGGTGCGGCGTGCCTCTCTGTGTTGACCGACGTACAGTTTTTTCAGGGAGCGGACGAATTTCTGCTTCAGGCGCGTGCAGCGTGCGCTCTGCCTGTTTTGCGTAAAGATTTTATGGTGGATCCCTATCAGATCATCGCAGCACGCGCGATGGGGGCAGATTGTATTTTGCTGATCGTATCCGCTCTCACGCAAACACAACTCAATGAGTTTGAAGCATGCGCGTTTGATCTGGGTATGGATGTACTGGTCGAAGTCCATGATGCAAAAGAACTCGACATGGCGCTGCAGATGAAAACATCCCTGCTCGGAATCAACAACCGCAATTTGCGGACCTTTGAAACCTCGCTACAAAACACCATTGACCTGTTGCCGCGTATTCCAGCAGGCAAGCGCGTGGTGACCGAAAGCGGCATCCTTCGCCCAGAGGACGTACAACAAATGCGTCAACACGACGTGCATGCTTTTCTGGTCGGAGAGGCATTCATGCGCGCAAAAGATCCTGGCGAAGAGCTCGCCAGGCTGATTGCTTGATTTACTTACGCGCGCAAGTATTCGCACCTAAAAGAGTATAGGCGGGGCAAAAGCTGAATAGCCCTGTCAATACAGGCACCACACCAATCCAGCCCCACACACCGATCTTGCCGCTCAAGGTCAGGCCAATCAGAATTAGCCCGACTACAACACGGATCGTGCGATCAATCGTACCGACGTTTGCTTTCATGAAAGACTCCTTTTAGAGAACTTGAAACGCTCAAGCAGCGTAAACAACATCATTCCAACGACCATTGCCGAGACAAAGATCCAGGCTTTGCCGTAGCCGGCCGCCGCACTCACGATCGCAGGGCCTGGGCAAAAACCAGCAAGGCCCCAGCCGACGCCGAATGCGAGGCTGCCCAATACCAAACGTTTAGACAACTCGGTGCTTGCTGGCAACTGCATCGGCGCACCCAACAAGCTGCGTGTGCGGCGGCGAGCCAGAATAAATCCAACGACACCAACGCCAATCGCACCTCCAATTACAAATGCGAGTGATGGGTCCCATTGACCAAACAGGTCGAGAAATCCAAGGACCTTGGCAGGATTAGCCATGCCCGAGACAATTAAGCCCAGACCAAATACAAGACCCGCAATCAGCGCCGAGAAATTCAACATGGAGGTCGCCCTTAAAGACTCAACCCGGCAAACGCGTGCCGAGCGAGGTAAACAGTCAGAAAGCCTGCCGCCATAAACGCCAGAGTGGCGGTCAACGAGCGCACAGATCCACGCGACAGGCCACATACACCGTGACCACTGGTACAACCCGAGGCGTAACGCGTACCGAGCCCCACCAGCAGGCCCGCAACGATTAACGTCATCGTATCCGCCTCGATGACGGCTTCTGGCATGATCGCTACTAGGCTATAGACTGCCGGCGATACGAACATGCCGACTATAAACGCCAGACGCCAGACGCGATCCCCACGCTCTGTTGACCAGAGTCCGCCCAGAATTCCGCTAATACCCGCAACGCGACCGTTTGCCAGTAGTAGCAATGCTGCGGCCGCTCCGATCAAGATGCCGCCAGTCAGTGAGCCTAAGGGTGTGAAATTATTCAGATCAATCATTTATTTCTCTCTTTAGTTCTCTCTGCATCTGTCGAGCAATACGTCTGATACAAGGTATGCATCAACTCTGCCACCGTCGAACTGGCAAGCATGTAATAGATATTTTTTCCCTCTCTGCGCGTATGGACTAGCTCTTCGAACCTGAGGATGCCAAGCTGCTGCGATAGTGTTGGCTGCTTGATACCGGTCAAACTCTCCAACTCGCTAACGCTGCGCTCAACCTCCATCATCATGCACATCAGTATCAATCGATCTGGATTACTCATTACTTTGAGTACATTACAAGCCTCCGCCGCGCGTGCCCTGAGTTTTTCTATTGCTTGATCTGGCAAGTTAACAATTTTCATATTAAGTAACTAAACTAAACACGTAAGTAACGATATTTAACCGTCGGGGTGAGGTATTGTTTTTTTTATTATTATACCAATTTATATTATATTAA